>JAJYKO010000065.1:0-2054 GCA_021788565.1 Chloroflexota bacterium | reverse complement strand
CAAACGTGCGTTTGGCCCACATCGGCTTCCGGCTGAGAGGCGGCTCGCCGGTGACGTGGGATCTACCCCCGGAGTTCCCTTTCCACATGGTCATGAGGTCAGACCTGGACCACTGACTTGTCCAGGTGGCGTCGGCCGCGGGTGCCGAGACCCGATTCCCTGAAGCCGTGCAGAGCATCGCGTGGACAGGCGAGGCGTTTCGGGTTATGACCGATCGAGGCTACTACGCTGCGCCGTACGTCGTCGGGGCGGACGGTGCTTCGAGCATCGTCCGGCGTGCTGCCGGCATCGATCGCAGACGCGAGTGGGGCATCGCGCTGGAGTGCGAGGTAGAGGTTTCGAAAGAGATCCATTCAATTCATGCCTCTACTGCCATCTTCGACATCGAGGCCGCTCCAGACGGCTATGGGTGGATCTTCCCAAAGACGTCGCATCTGTCAGTTGGAGTCGGCAGTATGAAGCCGAGCAACCTGCCTCTTCGTCCATTGCTGCGGAAGTTCATCCTGCACTACCAACTGCTTCCAGAGCAGGAGGTCGACTCCATAGCAGTGCATGCCCATCCACTCCCCCTGGCGACAGCTGGCGAGCAGGCTCGCTGGGGCAGCGCCCTTCTGGCCGGGGATGCCGCCGGTGTAGCGGACGGATTTGACGGCGAGGGCATCTGCTACTCCATGGAGAGCGGGGGACTGGCAGCCGACGCCATCTCGCGGGCTATTGACGGCGAGGAATCGGCCCTCGCGGACTACGAGGGAGCGCTGGACCGGCTGATTCGGCAGGATCACAGGCAGGCCAACCTCATGGGCCACCTCGTACGCCGTTTTCCCGATGCCGGTTACCGCATCCTCACGTCGATAGGGGAGGGTAGAGCGGTGCTGATCCCGCTTCTGCTGGGAGAGATATCCTTCGGCGAGGCCCTGCGCCGCCTGCCGCGCCTGATGGCGTTGGATCGGCTGGAAGGTCGCGCAGGGTGAGGGCCGCAACTATTAGCCTAATAACCGAATCTTGCTTTCCAGGATCGTCGGGTCTGGATAGGTGAGCACCGGTGGCCTGGTGGTCCTCCCAGAGGCACTCATAACTGGCGCAAGTTCATCAAGCCAGAGGAGTTGATCCGGCTGATGGGTGCCTTCGGCATCGCCAACTGCGCTACACGAGGCTTCATGCCTGTGGGAGTCGATCTACGAGGAAGGCTCCTCATGGGCTTCGTTCCGTACAAGAGGATATCGTTCATCGGCTAGGGCGTCAAGCGTAGCTAGTCCCTGGGGTCTCCCTGCGGGGGTGGCGGAGATGTTCGGCTGTCCCTCGCGGAAGGTGCTTCCGACCTGTGCCGCGATCGAGTTAATTCACGCACATTCCCTCATCCTTGACGATCTTCCCTGCATGGACAACGACGATTGCCGGCACGGATGGCATGATCGGTGGCCAGATAGCCGATCGTTCCTGGCCAGTGGGGCGATGGTCGGGGTTGGGTCGCTGGCGGGCTGGGTCGCGATGATCGGAGAGGTGCGACTCGGTGAGATGGCGCTGCTGTTTGCGTGGAGGGCGGCCTGGGAGATAGGGGGGAGAAACATAGTCAACGACTTCGCCGACGTTGAGGAAGACGTCCGGCTCGGGGTAAAGACCGTGCCGGTGGTGTACGGGGGGCGCGCAGCCGCGCGGCTTACCCTGTGGTTTCTGGCAGCGACGTTCCTGGCATCCCTCGGCCTTCAATCCATCTCGCATCTGGGGCTGATCTACCTGGCACTATCGGCGGCTACAGGTTTCTCCATGCTTCTCTGGCCCGGCCTCCGGCCAGTTCGGGACCCGCGTCCCCAGAACGCCATGGCGCTCTTTAACAGGGCCAGTCTGTACCCGCCCGTGATGCGGCTGGTGCTGATCGCGAGCCTGTTTCTATCGACGTGATAGTTTTCGCCTTCCGACAATCCTGACGCGCCGCAGGATCATCGCGATGGCTGCGAGCCCAAGCGACCGGTGGTATCATTCACGCCGGCGAGTCGATTTGTGATGTTCCGGCCCGGTATCTTGTAGTACAATGATGTGCACTCGCGCTCCCTTCC
>JAJYKO010001144.1 GCA_021788565.1 Chloroflexota bacterium | reverse complement strand
AGGAGAGGGCGTCTGCCGGAGGGATGCGAGCCGGCGATAGATGAGATGACTGGCACGCGCATCTGGACGCGGGATCAAGCGGAGCGACTGAAGAAATGGAACGAAGAACGGCCGAACCGGCCGAGCGTGGAAGA
Source organism: Chloroflexota bacterium (assembly GCA_021788565.1). Next base: position 2,412 of record JAJYKO010001144.1, on the reverse strand, counting down.
GATGTAGGGCCGCCGCGCCGCGCGGGACCGGGGTCCCCATAGCCTTGGCGCGGTGCCAAGGGGGTCGTTGGCTGGGCACGACCGGGCGGCTCAGCAGGAGCTTCGCCCTCCCCATGGTTCGCCCTCCCCATGGTTCGCCCTCCCCATGGTTCGCCCTCCCCCTGGTTCGGCCTACCCGTGGTTCACCCTCCCGCGGCCAGGTCTCCCAGGCCCAGGATCACGATCTCCTGGTCCAGCCCCTGCCGGAGGAACTCCAGCCGCGGGCTCACGTCCAGATCAATCATGGCGTGCTCAAGCCACTCCAACCGAATACGCTGGCTGAACCCGATCTCCATGGTACCGCTCATCTCGCATCCCGCTCGACCCGGACGAAGGGCACTATCACTTGCTCCAGAGGGATCCGGGCGCGATAGTCGCTCAGGAGGCGGAGCTGCCCAGCACCGCTGATTCCTGCGCCGGGCTACGCAGCATGCTCGTTGGTTTCGGTCCCTCCTCGGTTGGCGCTGGACAACTCCACGGATACTCCAGCACCACGAGGATCTTGCTTGGGTCCTTTCCCCTGGGGCGAGGGGGTTGCTCTTTCAGCGCGATATCCGGGCTTTGGGCGAGGCGGTCAGAAGCGTAGAGAGCTGGCACATCTGCAAAACGGAACCGGTCCGGCCGGCGCGGCGATGGTCAGATCAGCGAATTGATGCTTCGCCCCGGGGAGCAAGCGCTGGCTGTTCCACCCTAATGTCCCTGCGACTGACTGACAGGTAGGCCACGAAAGCGATGATCAAGATGGTCAAGACCGAAGACACCTTCGTGTCGCCGAGCCCAAGACCGCCCAAGATTGGCTTCCCAAACCAATCGGCAAATGAAGCACCGAATGGCCGGGTCATGATGTAGGCAAACCAGAAGGCAAGAATCTCGTTCAAGCCAAACCGCCAGCGGGCCAGAGCCGGCACAGCAAACAGAAGGGCAAACAGGATACCCGAGGAGAAGTAGCCCAGGCCAAGTGTCGCGGCTGTCATGTCACCCGCGGCGGTACCAAGGGCAAACGTAGCCATCACGGTGGCCCAGTAGAATAGCTCGCGGCGGGGCGTGTGGATGCTGTGAATGGAAAGTGTCCCCTCGGTCGCGTACCAGGCAGTGAAGATGACGGCAAGTGCGACCGCAAAGAACGCGGTCGAGGCGAGATATGGAACCCCGAAGACGATATGAACCACGTCGGCGGCCATCGTACCGAATATGGCGACCATGGTGACGGCTAACCAGTAGATCCATGGCACATATCGACGTGCCAGAAACTGCACTATTAGCGCGACAACCAGGCCAACGCCGCCGAGAACTACCGCGATGTACGGGTTGATGTGGTAGACGAGATAGTCAGAGGTTGATTCGCCCATGGCGGTAGTCAGCAGCTTGACGATCCAGAAGTAGAGAGTCACTTCCGGAACCTTTCTGAGCGTTCGCCTTGACATCCACAGTGCTACGTCTTTGACACTCATTCTCTGCTCGAGTCGAAAAGCGGGCCTCCGGCGCCTTTGCCGGAAGACCCGCGTAATATGGGGTTGTGAGAGGAGGCCTCCTACCGACGAGCGTGATCCTAGCACGAGCCGCGCGGCAAGTGGTTAAAGATGTGTTTAGTCCGGGTCAATGTTTTATCAATGCCACGATGCGCTCATCGGAGGCAGGGCGCCGAGCCGATTCCGGCTTGAACGCGGTAGAATGTGGATGTTCACAGTCGAGCCTCGAATAAGTATGGGACAGGAGGAAATTCCGTGGACGTGAAGAAATACATCCAGATGCAGATCGCGGCGGCGTGGCGCACCAGCGACGATGTGACCTCCAATCTGACGGACGAGCTGCTGAACTGGACCCCGCCGGGCACCGCCAATCCTATCAGCGGCACGCTCGCCCATATCCTTGGGGGCGAGGACCGCTTCATCCAGGCGCTGATTCTGGGCAAGCCGCGAATCTTCGATGCGGAGAACTGGGGCGACAGGATCGGGGTGGGCGTACTGCCGAGACCAGGTGTCGGCTGGGACGAGTACAGGGGGCGGAAGCTCTCCGTCGATACCTTCAAGGCGTATCAAGAGAAGGTGCGCGCAGCGACCAACGCCTACCTGGAGACGGTCTCACCAGAAGAGCTCGAGCGACGGGTGGACTTCGCGGGGCGCGATATGTCCGTGGCCGATGTGCTGGTCCTGCTCGTGATCCACATCACGGAGCACTCAGGAGAGATCGCGGCGCTGAAGGGGATACAGGGAGCCAAGGGTCTGGGCATGTGAGGCGGGGCCCTTGTGAAGGCCGATTTGACGGCCCTGGAATCGAGTTTTCAGTCGGTCGTATCGGGACGCAGCCCGCTGAAGCGTCGATTCCAGGGCCGTCAGGTGGATTGTGACTGGGCTCTGCTATCAGGCCAGGAAC
>JAJYKO010001143.1 GCA_021788565.1 Chloroflexota bacterium | reverse complement strand
CCAACTCCTGGGCCCACAATCCGCAAGTTTCGACGTACGGGTATGACCCCGCCAAAGCGAAGGCCCTGCTGGCCCAGGCCGGCTGGCGGCCGGGTCCAGATGGCGTGCTGATGAAGGACGGCCGCCGCTTCCAGTTCACGTTGATGACGTACGCAGGCGACAAAGACTTTGAGCAGGTAATGCTGGCGGTCAGGCAGAACTGGGCAGACCTCGGGGTCGACGTGAAGGCGGCGACTCAGGAGAGAAACAGCTTCGTCTCTCAGCGGGTCCTCAAAGGGGACTTCGACGCCGTTCTCCTCCAGAGCTCCGTTCAGATCGATCCTGACCTATCTCGGAGGTTCGCCTCCACCTCTATAACCAACGGCCAGAATTTCCTGAACTACCGAAATTCAACGGTGGACCGGCTGCTGGAGCAGGCCCTCGCGACGAGCGATACTGAAGCCAGGCGCCAGGCCTACTTCGAGGTTCAGAGGATCATGGCCGAGGAGTTGCCTCAGATCAGCCTGTTCTATCCCAAGAGCATCTACGCCTTCAAGCCTGGTATCATAGGCGTGAAACCATCGCCCACCAATCTGTTCTGGAACGCAGAAGAGTGGCAATGGAAGTGAACTGAGTGGGGCAGCCATGGCCAGGTTAGCCGTCTCTCGAGTTGCACAGGCGCTGCTTCTGCTCCTCCTGGTTAGCATCGTCACCTTCGGCCTGCTCCGGCTAGCTCCAGGCGACCCCGGCGCTCTGCTCTATGGTCCCAATGCGTCCGCGCAGGACCTGGCTCAAGTCAGGGAAAGATGGGGCCTGGACGCACCGCTGCATGTTCAGTACCTCCGATGGTTGTCTAACGTCGCGTCAGGCGACCTTGGAAGATCGTACGTCGACGGCCGTCCGGTGCTCGCGGTAATAGGGGAGCGTGTCCCAGCCACCCTGGAATTGGCCGTCTCGGCGCTGCTGATCGCGGCTGTCGGTGGCATCAGTCTGGGAGTGTTCTCGGCGCGCGCCCGTTCCACCTGGCCCGAACAACTGATCAGACTGCTTGCCACGGCCATCTACTCTACGCCGCCCTTCTGGCTCGGCATTCTGTTTATCCTCTTCTTCTCGATCCGATTGGGATGGCTCCCACCCGGTGGCTCCCAGAGTCCGTTAGCCACAGGAGGAGCCGGTGACCTGCTTAGCCACCTCGCTCTGCCTGTGCTCGTTCTGGCCAGCCGGGACGCCGCACGATTCGCTCGTCTCACACGAGCGTCGGTGCTGGCAGTCACCGCCCAGGACTACGTCCGGACTGCCTCGGCCAAAGGACTCAGCCGAAGTACGATCGAGGTTCGCCACGTCCTGAGAAACGCGCTATCCCCGATCCTCGCGTTGTTAGGCATATCAATCCCCGGCCTTCTGAGCGGGACTGTTATCGTAGAGACCGTCTTTTCCTGGCCAGGCATGGGCCGGCTCGTGATCGAGGCGGCCCTCCAGCGAAACTATCCTGTCATAATGGGTGAGGTCCTCATCGTCGCGGCGATGGCCATGGGAGGCAGCCTCCTGGCAGACCTCGCATGCGCGGCAGCGGACCCTCGCATTCGGCATCCCAGCAGGGGGTGAGCGGCTTGGCATTGAGCTCCCACCGGCTTGTGCGAGGCCTGAGACGGATGGCGGCGCACCGTTTCACGGCGGCATCAGGGATCGCAGGTCCGGCTCAGCGTAGCTCGGCAGGAGTCACCAGGCCACCGATCGACCCGTTAACCGCGGCGTCAGCGGTTGTCCTGTGTCTGCTCGGGGCCGCGGCCCTGATTGCGCCCATACTCTTCCCTGAGGACCCATCAAGGATTGACTTCGCGAAGGCAGTCCTTCCCCCGAGCCGTGAGCACATTCTCGGCACAGACTTGATGGGACGCGACCTCTTGAAGATGGCGTTCTACGGAGCCAGGATCTCCCTGGCAGTGGGAGTCACAGCGGCGGCCATCTCCGCCGTCATGGGTCTGGTGCTGGGGCTGGCCGCCGCCTACCGCGGGGGATGGATGGATGCCGCCATCTGCCGGCTGGTGGACGCCTCGGTTGCGATGCCTGCTTTCTTCTTGCTCGTCGCGATCCAGAGCATTCTTGGCCGGGGCGTCGTGAACGTAATCCTGATGGTCTCCCTGGTCGGCTGGATGCTGGAGGCCCGTGTTGTTCGCGCCCTCACCCTCAGCCTTAAGCAGAGAGAGTTCGTTCTCGCGGCCCGCTCTCTGGGCTGCTCCGGTGGAAGGATCGCCTTTCGACATATCCTCCCGAACCTACTGGACCAGGTGGCGATTCTTTACGCACTGGGCGTGGCAGATGCCCTGCTCATGGAATCCGCACTCAGTTTTCTGGGACTGGGAATTCCCCCCACGGAGCCCAGCTGGGGCAACATGCTCAGCGATGCCCAGGCTGCTATACTGTCTGGTGCCTGGTGGATGGCCGTCTTCCCTGGCGGGCTAATCCTGCTGACGGCACTGGCCATCAACCTCATCGGGGACGGTCTTCAGGCACTCTTCCGGGTGGAGGCATAACGCGAAGATGCGGAATGGGCGCTACCTAAGACTTTCCGCCG
>JAJYKO010000064.1 GCA_021788565.1 Chloroflexota bacterium | reverse complement strand
GTGGTCGAGGACGTACGCGGCAACGTCGACACGCGCGTCCGCAAGGCCCTGGGGGGAACGCTGGACGCGGTGGTGCTGGCCGCGGCGGGTCTGCGCCGCTTGGGCCTCGAGGGACACGTTACCGAATACCTGCCTCCCTCTGTTATGTTACCGGCGCCGTGCCAGGGGATCATGGGCGTGGAGGCTCGGGCCGGGGACGACGACGTTCTGGCCCTGGCCGCTGCGTTCGACGATCCGTCAGCCCGAGTGGTGGCGAGGGCGGAGCGCGCTTTCGTCAAAGCCCTGGGCGGCGGCTGCACGACTCCCCTAGGGGCGCACGCCATAATTGAAGGTGCTACCATCCACATAGACGGGTTGCTGGCGACTCCCGATGGTGCGAGGCTGCTCCGCGATACGGTGGAGGGTGAGGCCCGCTTTCCCGAGAAGGCCGGCGAGGAGTTGGCCGGCCGGATACTGGCCGCCGGAGGCCGTGAGATCCTCGCGCAGATCGACGACGATGGAGTTCGGAAATGGTGAACGACCGCTTCCTTCGAGCCTGCCGGCGCCAGCCGGTCGATTGCACCCCCATATGGCTGATGCGCCAGGCGGGGCGCTACCTGCCGGAGTACCGGAAGCTTCGGGAACGCCACTCCATGCTGGAGGCCATCAAGACCCCGGATGTTGCCGTGGAGATTACGCTGCAGCCGATGCGCCGCTTCGATCTGGACGCTGCCATCATCTTCGGGGACATCCTCCCGCCCCTGGAGAGTATGGGCGTGGAGGTACGGTTCACCAGCGGTGACGGGCCAGCTATCACGAGCCCCGTACGCACCGCCGCCGACGTCGAGCGGCTTCGAGTCCCGACTGCCGAGGAAATCGCACCGTACACGCAGGAGGCCGTCAGGTTGGCCTCGAAGGAACTGGCCGGACGGGTTCCCCTGATCGGCTTTTCCGGCGCTCCCTTCACGCTGGCGAGCTACCTGGTGGAGGGAGGGGCCTCACGCGACTACTCCCTTACCAAGGGGCTGATGTACCGGGAGCCCGCCGTGTGGCACGGCCTCATGGACAGGCTATCCCAGCTGGTCGGCAACTATCTGCACGCCCAGGCCAAAGCGGGCGCGCAGGCCCTGCAGCTTTTCGACAGCTGGGTCGGGGCCCTCGGACCTGCCGACTACCGTGAGTTCGTTCTCCCGTACACCCGTCGGGCCATCGAGTTGGCCAGTGGCGCCGGCACACCTGTGATTCATTTCTCTACCGGTACCACGGGCATGCTCGAGGTGATCCGCGAGGCTGGGGGGGACGTGGTAGGGGTCGACTGGCGAACCGACTTGAATTCCGCTTGGGCAAGGTTGGGGGACAGCGTAGCGATACAGGGCAACCTCGACCCCATGAGCCTTTTGGCGCCCATACCACACCTAACGCGCCGAGCTGCCCTGGTGCTGGACCAGGCTGCCAGACGCCCGGGCCACATCTTCAACCTCGGGCACGGGGTGCTGCCCACGACTCCCCTGGAGAACGTGGAGGCACTGGTCGAGCTGGTCCACTCCTGGAAATCCCCAGCCTATCGGTAACCAGCCTAATACTTTAGCTTGCGTAATTCTTCACAATGTAGTAGATTCGCCGTGGCTTGGACTGTGGGCCACGGCGAATCCTGCTATTCCCTTTGCCACTCTCGAAACCTGGGACAATTACCGGCGGAGGACTGACTCAATGTTCGAGTTCCACGTCAAGCTGGTATTCATCTTCCTGGCCTACGGGGGAGCCTTTCTGTCCATGGCCTTAGCCATTGCCCTGCAGTGGCGTAAGGATTCCGAACTCCCATTTACCACGGCGCTGCCGGCCCTAGCTGCCTTTGCCTTTCTGCAGGGTGGGGTTCAAGCCTTTAACGTGCTTGCGATGCCGGGGATGGACATGAGTGCCCTGGACGCGGATAGCTGGGTTCTGGACACCGTCCGGATATCGCTTCTGGGCGCCTCCTACACGTTTCTGCTCTGGTTCGGGATTGACCTGGTCGCCCGTCCCAATCCCTCCTGGCTTCGGGCCCGCTGGGTGGCGCCGGTCCTCTTCCTGGCATGGGGAGCGGGCTCCCTCGCCGCCGTTCAGCAGGGCCGGATACCAGGCTCGGAATGGCCATCCATCACCGACTGTCTCGCCAGGTACATCCTGGCGCTACCCGGCGGGTTCATGGCCGTCTGGGGCATGCATCGGCAGAAGCGAGTGTTCGACAGGCTCGAGATGCCGCGAGCGGGCATGGATAGCATCTGGGCTGGGGCTCTCTTCGGTCTCTACACCCTGCTCAACACGCTGGCCACCATGCGGATGCCCCTATCGGACTCAGGGATGACAGATGACGGCCTCTTCTCGAATGCGGACTGGCTGTTCCCTACGCAGGTTATCCAGGCAGTTGTGGCCGCGAGCATCGCCTTCTTCGTTCTCAGGATAGTGCATGCCTATAAGGAGGAGTTGCGCCTCCAGGTGGAGCAGGCGGAGAGGGAGCGCTACCTGGCCCAGCGAGATGCGCTGGAGGCACACCAGAAGGTAGCGGAGCAGCTACGGCAGTGGAACGAGATCCTGGAGCGTAGGGTGGTGGAGCGGACGAACGATCTGCTCCGCAGGCAGAAGGAAGCCGAGGCTTTGCACCGCATAGGGACTGAAATATCCGCGCTCAGGGATCTGGATACCATTCTAAGGACCGTGGTCGACAACGCGCGCGTCCTCCTTCGGGCGGATTTCGCCACGGTTACCATCATTGAAAACGGCGGTGAGGGCATCCAGGTTCGCACCGCGAGTGGAAACCGGAGCGGGTCGATCGACCGGGTGGCCGTGACATCGGGGCAGGGGCTGCTGGGAAAGGTGCTGCTCTCCGGGTCGATCTTCAGGACGGAAGACTACCTGAGCTCGATGGACCTGGAACACACGGCCGAGCTCGACGCTGTGGCGGTGTCGGAGGGGCTGCGTGCCCACCTCGCCGCGCCGGTGCGGGATGGGGATCGGGTGCTTGGAGTGTTGTGCGTTGCCAGCAGGGGCAACCGTATTTTCAACGACGAGGACGAGTGGCTGATCGCCCGCTTGACTCTGATGACCAGCATAGCGGTTCAGAACAGCCGGCTCCACGCTGAGGCCCAGCGGGTGGCTGTGCTGGAGGAACGGGAGCGCATTGGTCGGGAGATCCACGACGGGCTGGCTCAGGTGTTGGGCTACCTGGGGATGATGTTCGACACTGTTCAAACCCGCCTGGAGCGAGGGCAGGTGGCTCGCGTGCGGGGGGACCTGGCCGAGATGGAGCAACTGGCTCGCACCGCCTACGTAGACTCCCGCGAGGCCATCCTCGGGCTGAGGGTCAGCGCTTACGGCGGCCAGGGGTTGATGGGAGCTCTGCAAGAGTACCTTCGGCGGTTCAAACAGCAGAGCGGCCTGGCCCCCAGCCTCTGCGTCGGGCCAGACTGGCCCCATGCGCTGGTCGGAGACGCGGAGATCCAGATCATGCGCATCGTGCAGGAGGCCCTGTCCAACGTTCGGAAGCATGCTGTTGCCAGCACTGTACTCGTCCAGCTCGATGCTCGTGACGGCTGGGCGGAGATTTCGGTGGAGGACGACGGACGCGGCTTCGACGCCGAGAGATGCGACGGCTGCCATTTCGGCATGCAGACAATGCGCGAGAGGGCCGTCTCCGTGGGAGGTGATCTGATGGTAAATAGTACGCCGGGGCGCGGCACGCGCGTGACGCTGAGGGTGCCCTTGCGCGAAAGCACGTACCTCGGCGCGAAGGCTCAGGGGGCTGTGGCATGAGTAGCAGGCCGATGGGAGACCTCCCCATGAACTCGATTTCGCATCCCATCAGGGTGCTCCTCGTCGATGACCAGGTGCTGTTTCTTCATGGTCTGGCCAACGTGCTCAGCGATTGGCCCGACGTACAGGTAGTCGGCCAGGCAGGGGATGGACTCGACGCCGTGGCCAAAGTCCGAAGGTTTCACCCGGACGTCGTGCTGATGGACATCAACATGCCCAATATGAATGGCCTGGAGGCAACCCGGCTGCTTCGCCGCGAGATGCCGGAGTTGAAGATCGTGATCCTCACGGTTTCCGAGCAGGACGAGAACCTCTTCGAGGCGATCAAGCTGGGAGCCACGGGTTACCTCCTAAAGGACATCAAGCCCGTAGTGCTTCACGAGATGCTCCTGTCCGTCGCCCGCGGGGAAGCCCCCATCTCGCCGGCCATGGCCGGCAGGATCTTGAGCGAGTTCGCCAGGCACCTTCCCCCGACGTCGGCACCGCACCCGATCGGGGAGCTCACCCCCAGGGAAAAAGAGGTGCTGGAGCTGGTGGCGACCGGGGCAGACAACAGGGCCATCGCGGAGAGGCTGTGCCTGGCCCCTGGCACCGTCAAGCGGCACCTCCACAACATCCTCGATAAGCTCCAGGCACGCAGCCGAGACGAGGCGGCCGCCTACGCCCTCCGCCACGGCCTCATATCCCCCGAGCCCCAGGCGTAGCTTCCCCACCCCGAGGGTTAAAAATCAGCCATTTCAGCCGAATATGAAGTTGAGAGATACGAGACTTCCGTGGCTGAGAGGATCATCTAACGAGGGGCGTGGCTGCCTGCGTGGTGGTAGGCGTCTGCTTGGGACTCTTTGTTCCATGGGCTTTCCGCGCAGCGGCTGCTTCGGACCCCGGCGTAGATTTCAAGCCCCCTTCCGCCGAACAGGTGGCAGCATCGGGCGAGTTAGGTGCTAAACCCACTGGGCAGGACTCAGGAGGTGCCGCGGACGTGGTGTGGCCGCCGAAGGCAGCCGATCCCAACCTTCACGACTGTATCGCTCTCGCGTACACCCACGCTCCGCGGTGGCAAAGGACCGCCGACGCCGCGCTCTCCCGGGGTACCACCCTCCGTTGGGGAGAACTGCCTTCGCCTGGGAGGCCTACGTCTGGTCGGAGTTACCGAAGGGCCGGACCACGACCGCCCGGGAGGTCTCGCTGGACAACCTGGAACGGATGTGGCTGTCCCATGAGCTGAACAACTTCGTGGTCACGATGCCTGCCTATCAGGCGTCGCTCCTCGGCCGGGTCCTGGTGAGCCCGCAAACATCCGCCCACAAAGCCTCTACTTCGTCTCTTTTTCAATCCCCTTTGTGCTCTCCTTCCCTCGCTTCGTGCTTTTTGGCGCGAGATGTACCCGTTTACCTCGTCTAAGCCTGGATAAATGTACCCTAGGTACATCGACACCCTTTTGGGCCGTCGGTAGCATGACCCGCGATGACAGAGCACTGTTGTAGCCCCGGTGCCGGATCCCTTGTGGGCGTACTCCCCGGAATTCAGGACCCAGGATAGTGCAAGGCCGAGAGGTAAGTAGACGACCAAGAGGCCGCCGAGCGTGGCTCGCAGGGCTGTCGCTGGCATTGGCATTGGCGGCGGTCCTTGTCCTGGCGGCAAGGGCCTCAGGATGGGGGACTTCACCAGACGTCGTGGCCGAAGGGGCCGGGCTCTTCTCCGCCAACTGCGTGAGCTGCCACGGAGATGCGGGGACTCGCATCCCGATGGTGCCGCTCAGCTCGCGGGCTTACCTCGATCAGCTGGGGGATTCGGAGTTGGTGACAGCCATCAGCAACGGGAAGAACAGTATGCCGGGCTTCGCGCAGCCCTCAGGCCAGCTATCGGCCGACCAGATAGAGGCAATCGTTCGGTACCTCTGGGCGCCCCAGGGACCCGCGGGCAAGGTCGCTACCCCGACTCCGGATGACGGCCACCAACTTTATCTCGACGACTGCTCCAACTGCCACGGCCTGGACGGGACCAAGCTCCCTCAGGCGAAGATAGGTTCGGAAGCGTACGTAAACAGCCGGGGCGAAGCTTCCATTACGCGCGTCATCCAGACGGGACAGGGTGGGATGCCCGCTTTCGCCAGCACTCTTCAGCCGGACCAGGTGAAGGCAGTCGTGGCCTACCTGCGCACCATCGGCTCCACAGCTCCGCTGGCTTCCCCAACCCAGCAGCCGGGTTCCAGCCTGGCGATCCCTCACCCGGTGGAAGACAGGCTGAATGGTTGCGTCGTGTGCCACGGGCCCAACGGGTTGGTTCCATTCCCGGCCGATCACGCTGGGCGCTCCAACGGCTCCTGCCTGGGCTGCCACAAGGCATCCGCGACGGTCGAGCAGGTCGCCGCGACTGTTCCCAGGGTTCCCCACGACGTCAAGGGTAGGGAGGAGTGCCTCACCTGCCACGGTGCTAACGGGATGGTGCCCGTCCCGGCGGACCACCGGGGACGAACGAAGGATAGCTGCCTGGGGTGCCACCAGGCGACTCAGATTTCGGTAGCCGGAGGCACTCCCCGGACGCCCCACGAGCTGACTGGGCGGGAGGACTGCCTGAGTTGCCACAAGATCGGCTTCCTGCAGCCGATGCCCGCCGACCACGCCGGTCGCCCGGCGGACCAGTGCCAGAGCTGCCACAAGCCTGGCCAGGCGGGAGCCAGCAGCCCCGCGCCACAGATAACCCACGACATCGCCGGCGCGGACGACTGCTTGCGATGCCATGGTATGAAGGCATCCCAATGAAACTAGAAGCTGCCGAGACGGCCACACCTGTGCTGGGAGCACGTTTGGTTACGATACCTCACCTCGCCGTAGCCGCTACGGCCAGGCTGTGTGACGACTTGCCAGGTCTGGCGGTGCTCGCCGCACTCTTCTTGCTGCCCCTGGCCTTCAACCCGTATGCTGAGGCCGGTTTCTCTATAACCAAGGCGGCCCTTCTGCAATCGCTGGCGGTGGTCGCGGTTTCGGCGTTCTTGCTCCAAGTACTTCGCCGGCGACCCGTCGCGATCCGCCGATCGCCCCTGGACCTTCCCATCGCCGCCTTCCTGGCCACTGTACTGATCGGAGTTGAGAGGGCCAGTTCACTGGACGTAGCCCTCTTCGGCCCAGATACCCGCGCCGACGGCTTCTTTACGCTACTGGCTGCGGTCGCCCTCTTCTATATCGCCTACAACCTGCCGGATGGTGTGGTTTCTCTTCGTCGAGCCGTAGGGTGCCTGGTCTTGTCGGCAACCCTGGTGGCGGGGGAGGGAGTAGCCGAGGCTCTCGGCCACTCCGTTCTAGGCCTGTCGTCGCCCGATCAGAGTGTCCGTGCTTCGAGCCTATCAGGCAACCCGGACTTCCTGGGTGGCATCCTGACCCTGGCCTGGCCCCTGGCGTTGGGACTGGCGGCGACCTCTCGTGGGCGTGCCCGTTGGTTGTGGACGGTTTCCCTAATCTTGATCCTGGCCGGCCTCGTGGCGTCGTTCACTCGAGGCGCCTGGGTGGGCAGCGCTGTGGCGCTGGCCGTGCTAGTGCTTTCGACTCGCGGCAGCCTTCGGTCGCTGCGACGAGGGCTCGTCGCGACCCTGGCCATGTTGGCCTTTGTTGCCGTTATATTGGCCGCCGTCGTATCGATAGGTCCACTTGCGAAGCTTGCAGGCACGATGGATGGCTCCCAGGCTGGAGGCGCCCCGGCCTCGTCGCAGTTGGACAACCTGCGTCGCCTTCCCGAAGTTCAGCGGATTACCACGCTCGGGGATGGATCTGGTCGCCTGCTGATCTGGCAAGCAGCCCTGGAAGTTGTGCGGGCCAACCCTCTGCTGGGTGCCGGATACGACAACCTCTACAGCTCAGTGACGCCCTATCTGTCCGTTGAATGGGCCAGAACCTTCCCCGATACCTCCGTGGACAAAGCCCACAACCAGTACTTGGACCTCGCGGCATCATTGGGCCTGCTCGGCCTGTCGGCCTACATCTGGTTGATCGGCGCATTCGCTCTCTCTCATGTGCGATTCATTCGGAGGCGGGCCTCACGAACAAGCCGGATCCTTCTGGGAGCGATCCTGGCCGCGTGGATCGGCTACCTGGTTCACCTCTTCTTCCTCTTCGATACCGTGGACAGCCTCGCCATCTTCTGGATTCTGATGGGTCTCGCCTGTCGGGAAATCACCAGCCAGGGTCCCATCAGGGCAACGAGTCTTAGGATGCCGGTCGTGCTGGCTGCTCCTGCCGGACTGCTGGTAACCGCCCTGGCATGTCTGCTGGTCTACTCGACTTTCGTTCCTGTGGGAGCCGAGTACACCAGGTGGAAAGGCCTGGTCGCGGACCAGCTGGGCCAGCATTCTCAGGCGGTCCAGTACTACCTGGCGGCCGCCGAGATGAACCCTCACTCGGAGGTCGATCAGACCCAGGCGGCTTCGGCCCTTTCGAAACTCGCCGACGGCGAGCAGAACCAGAGTGATGCCCAGCACCTCCTGGACGAGTCTGTGCGCCTATGGAACCAGGCTGTCCTCCGCGATCCGGATAACGCCTACCTCTACGCGGAGCGCGGAGACGCGTACAGCCGCTACTCAAACGGCGCACGCCTCCGCGACGCCCTGGTGGACTTCCGCCACGCCATCGATCTCTACCCCAACTACTACTCAGCCTATGCCGGAGTCGCCGATGCTGCCCGTTACCTGGGGGGATACAACGAGGCTGTCGCGGCAGAGCGCAAGCTACTGGAGGTGGATCCGAGGAACAAACTACTGCTGGGGAATCTTGCCGAGGACTACGCCCAGTCCAGCCGCTGGGCCGACGCAATTTCCACATGGGAGGACCTATCCGCGGTAAGTGGGGACAGCGCGGGAATCAGGCTCGACATCGCCCAGGCGGAGCTGGCGGCCGGCCAGAAGGATAAGGCCGTGGCCGATCTGGAGAAGGCGCGTGCACTGGATCCGAAGAACGAGCAGGTTGACAAACTGTGGCAGTCACTTCAGGACAACGGGAGGTAAGCGCAGATCATGGACGTGATCAGAAGGTTCGAGGACGAACGATTCTACAAGAGGGCAATCTTCGTGCTGCTCGGGGTGTTAGTGCTGTCCATAGTAGGTTTTGGCGCCTACTACTACTTCGACCGGTACTACGCCAACAACATTCCGATAGCCGACCGCGAGATCGCGCAGGTCACCAAGATGGTGCAGAACGATCCCTCCAACCTCGCCTCGCGGCTTACCCTGGCGAACATTTACCTGCGTAAAGGCTCATATCAGGACGCTATCACGCAATTCAACGAGGTGCTGAAGGTCGACGACAAGAACACGGGGGCGCTGATCGGGCTCGGCATGTCCCTCTACGAGAGCGGGAAGCTGAAGGAATCGGCCGCGGCGTTCCAGCAGGTGGAGGAGATGACCAAGGACGACGACACCGCTCAGCACACCGCCACCATGGGGAGCGTTCACTACTACCTGGGCCTCATAGCCCAGAGCCAGGGCAACCCGCAGGGCGCGGAGGACGAGCTGAAGAAGTCGCTCCTGGCAAATCCTACCGACGCGGACACACTCCTCGCCCTTTCCGAGGTGGCCGCTCAACTTGGGAAGACCGACGAGGCCATTCAGGGGTACCTGGCCGCGCTGCAGTTCGTTCCCAACTATCGGCAGGCATACGAGGGGCTGGCGAAGGCGTACACCAGCGCCGGAAAGACGACGGAGGCCGCGTATGCCAATGCGATGGTGGACTACTGCAAGGGATCGTACGACACGGCCATCAGCCAGCTTCAGGCCGTGGTGAAAGCGAAGCCGGACTTCGCGGAGGCTTTCTATGGGCTGGGCGCCTCCTACGACAAGAAGGGAGATCGAGACCAGGCCATCGCAGCCTATCAGAAGGCCATTGAGCTTCAGCCCAACTACGAGGCAGCACAGGCCGCCTTGAGCCGTCTGGGTGGCGAGATGCCTTCCAACGCCACGCCGGCCGCTGGACACTAAGTAAGGAGATCTACAGTGAGCGACCATGAATATCGAGATATCGAGGTTATCGCGGCCTCGGGAGGCGAGGCTGTCCTAATTCCCCGTCGGCGCGGCGGATGGAAGCTAGGCCTCCTTGGAGGCCTGGCGGTGCTGGTTCTCGTGGCCCTGGGCCTCGACGCCTACTATCTCATCAGCAGGAAGCCGCTGACGGAGATGTTGCCTCCTGCCGCGGCTGTGACGAAGTCGGTACCACCGGCCTATGTTGCATCCTTCTACGGGGTGAACGGACCGACCGGGGTGGCCGTGAGCCCCGACGCCCAGCGAATCTACGTGGCGGAGGGCGATGGGGACCACCTCCTGCGGGCCTTCGACCGCACCGGCAAAGAGCTCTTCAATTTCTCTCCGTCCGATAGTCAGGCATCCCAGCGATCGCCGGAGTACCTGGCGGTGGACGGCAAGGGGCAACTGTACGTGGCTGACAGTGCGCGTCGCCGCGTCTCCATCTACGGCGCGGATGGTCGCTTCATCTCCGACGTCAATCTACCCCAGGCGGAGCCCTCTTCCTATCCCCTTGGGGTAGCCTTCGACCGAAAAGGCGATCTGTTGGTGACAGATATTTCGGCGGATAGACACTCGGTAATCGTGATGGATCAGCAGGGCAAGCTGGTACGGCAGCTCGGGAAGACCGGCACGGGAGCCGGGGAGTTCAGCTTTCCGAACCAGGCCGCGGCAGACAGCCGGGGAAGGCTGTACGTGACCAACGGCAATGACGGCCGCGTGGACATGTTCGGTTCCGATGGGAATTACGTCGGCCCCCTGGCTACGGGCAACAACACTGGGTCGGTCGGCCTACCTCGTGGCATCGTCGTGGATAACCTCGACCGGCTGTACGTGGTCGACTCGGTGGGGTGCACGGTTGAGGTCTTCGACGTATCCGGCGACAAGCCTAGCTTCCTATACAGCTTCGGGGGTCCTGGAACTGGAGGTGGAGAATTGAGCTATCCCGTCGGTATCGCGGTGGACTCCACGGGTCGCATCTACGTGGCAGACCGCGGGAACGCACGGCTCGAGGTATGGAGCTACTAGATAAGCCAGTTCACAACAGCACCTGGAGCTACATCTCGCTGGCTCCAGAGCTTTGTGATATGTGCCGGAACTCGGCGGAACGCCCTTTCGAGATTCGGTGTAATTGGACAGCGGAAAGGAGGCTTGGACGACAGTGCAAAGCGGCTCACGACCAGGAATGCATACAACCCTCAACTCTCAGGTGTTCATGGGCGATGGAGGGTGTGTGCGGTAGGCCCAAGTGGAACTAGATTTCTAGGAGGGAGGAAACCTCGATTGAGAAGGAGACTGGCGATCCTGGTCGCAGTGGCATCCGCTATTGCGCTCACCTTCGCGATGGTGGGCATTGCCTCTGCCAACAATGGACCGCACGGCGGCTATGCACCGAACTCGGCCGGCTGGAACACGACCGACGGGTGCGCAGGCTGCCACAGGGCACACACCGGCGCTACGGATACCCTACTCACAATGCCCAGCATCACGGCGCTCTGCCAGAGCTGCCACTCGGGAGGAACAGGGGCCACCACGGATGTGTGGGACGGAGTGGTGAGAGGCACCAACAATCCCCTGAACGGTGGCGGCTTCATGACGGCGGAGAACGTCGCCTCGGGGAGCAGCACGCAGGTGGCCGTCACCTCCAGGCACAACGTGGATGGGCTCAGCGCTGTTACTGGTTCCAGCGGAACCCTTGTTGCCGGAACCGGATCGGGCATGGCCTATGGCGGCGGTGATCCGTCCACGACGAGCGTCGGCGTCCAAGGTCAACTTGAATGCACCAGCTGCCACAACCCACATGGAAGCCAGAACTATCGTATCTTGAACGGTTTAGTCAATTACGCGGGTGTGCCTCAATCCTGGACCACTGGCGAGACCGCCACGTGGCAGCTGAGCAACGTCGGTGCTATCCCCACGGAGATAACGCCCGGTTCCCACAACTACTCGGCGGGTCATGACGTCGCCTACGATCGCGGGATCAGCGACTTCTGCGCAACCTGCCACACTAACTACGTGCGAGGCTTCACTTCTTCAGGACCTACAGGAGGTCAGCAGTACAACGTAAATGGGAATGGGCTAACGACCGTGTGGCGCCATGCCGTCAGCATGAAGGCCGCGTGGAACTACAGCACGAACAGCTGGGACACCAGTGTAGCGAATTACGCGGGACTTCACACCAACAGCGGAAACCTGTACGGCACCTATAAGCCTGGCGCCAACGACCTGCGGCGGGTCGCCGCGGACGGAAACATCACCAGCGGTGCCACCAACAACGATGGTACCGGCCTCACGTGCCTTACCTGCCACGATGCTCACGGCACCTCAGCCGTCGCCAGCGGCAACGCGGTTACCGAGGCGAAGACGCAAGATAGCGCGCTCCTCTACCTGGATAACAGGGGCGTCTGTCAGCAGTGTCACCAGAAGGGCACTGGCAAGTAGAGCCTGCCCAAGACGGGAGGGGTAACCCTCCCGTCCAAAACCGGCGGATGATCCAGGGAGTGATATCCGCGACCCAACGGAGCGTCTCGACCCATGGCTGAACGGCCTGCCTCGCCCCCCGCAAGACCACCACACCCACCGAGAAAGGGCACACGCTTTCTCGTGCGGGCGGCTAGCTGCGCCGTCTTGAGCATCCTCATCGCATTTCTGGTGGGATCGGGACTGTACATATTTCAGCAGAGCCGCGACAGAGGTCTTCCGCTCGTTTCGGGTAGCGGCATGCCCGATGTGGGAGGTGTCCTGTCGAGGCAATCCTCCTCTGCACAGGGCTTCGCCCACCAGGACGGTCCCTGCACCTCCTGCCACAAGTCGATCAACGAGCATGGAAAGCTCTATTTGGCCATCAACGGTCGGGACGTCACCGATAATCCCACCCTGTCTGTCC
>JAJYKO010001142.1 GCA_021788565.1 Chloroflexota bacterium | reverse complement strand
GAGACAGACGGTTAAACGCGTTTGCTGACTTCATCTGTTTTGACAATATGTGGAACATACGTCAAGCCATGTTCGGGCTTTTGGATGAATCGCCCCACCTCGATCCTCGCTATTGTAGGGTAGGTACACTCGCGCATCGCCTGAGTTAGCAGATCCTCGGCCCAGGACGTAGCGCCTGACCCCCAGGCGCGGCGGCCGATGAGAGGATTATTGCCGGGGAACAGGGCGGAAGACGAGCGTTGATGCTGGTTCCCGGCCTTCGTCACGGCGCTGATCTTCCTGGTGCTCCGCATGCTGATGGGCATCCTCCTCGCCACTAGGCTGTTCATCCTCAACCGTCTGGTCGGCTGGGTCGTGCTGGCCGGCATCCTGATTCGGTAGCGGCGATGAGGGTCTATCGACGGCGAATTGAGACTCCGCTGACGATCTCCGGCGCCAGCTGTATGGCTGGAGATGCCCTGTACGGCTTCTTCAACTCGGTCGCCATGGCAAAGTGGAGGATCTAGGAGCGGCGGGCCGAGTGGTTGGCGAAGGTTGGCAGAAAGACGGCATCTTCGCTTGACAAGTCGGGTTCGGCGTGGATAATGCATAATGTCGACAAAATTCTTCAAGCGGAGGCTGCCGGTGACTCTCACTTCCGAACTGAAAGAGGTCGCGCTCAAGGCGGGCGCCGACGTGGTGGGCATCGCATCGGCCGAGCGGATGGCTCAGGCGCCTCACACCGCGGAGCAGTTGCTGCCTGGCGCCAGGGCGCTGGTGGTGGTGGGCGTCCGCATCCCACAGGCAGCGGCGAGGCGCTGGGAGCAGGTCAAGACCCCTTACCACGTCTATGGGCACAGCGTGCTGAACTTCAAGCTCTCCTACATCGACTACGACGTGTCACGGTTCCTGGAGGACGCGGGGTACTGGGCCTTACCCTTCTCCTCCCGCGATCCACACTACGACCCGGACAGCTTCATCACCTCGGGGATCTCTATGCGCCACGCCGCGGCCATCGCCGGGCTGGGGGAGTTCGGGTGGAACAACCTGCTGCTGAACCCTCGCTTCGGACCCAGGATACGCTTCAGCGCCACTCTAACCACCGCGCCGCTGGAGGCCGATCCCCTTTACGGCGGAAAGAAGCTGTGCATCAAGGACAGCGGCTGCAGTCGGTGCATAGATGCCTGTCCGATGGATGTCTTCCACACAGAGGAGAAGACGGTTCTGGAGGTCGAGGGAAAGACCTTCGAAATGGCGCGACTCACTCCCCGGGAGAAGCAGCGCTGTCGCTGGTCGGAGCACGGACTCACGGCCAAGTCGGGCGCCAGCACCGATATCGAACCTCCCGAGGAGATCACCACGCGGGACTACCTGGAGGCCTCGGCACGCATGGACCCGATGCAGAAGCAGCGGGCGGGCACCTTCGCGGGGGTGTATTACTGCGGCCGCTGCGTGCACTCGTGTCCTGTCGGGGATAATCGGGTGCTCCCCGCGCGGGCCGAGTGAATGTAGCCTGGGTAAGGGGCGACGCTCGGGCGGAAGCTGTGCGGCGGTTCGCAGCAAGTCTTCGGCGGTCAGAATGGGTCTGAGGGGTACAGGAGGCGGGCCATCCGCTCTCCGGAGTCCAGGGCCGCCCGGCGCGCTATTCGCTCGGCGGCCTCGGCGTCCTTTCGCGCGATGGCATCTATCAGCAGCTCGTGTTCTGAGGCAGCCTGGGCTGAGCCGAGACGCGATACGCTGGCAGCGGCCATAGCGAGGCGCATCTGCATCTGTATGGAGGCGAGCATATCCTTCAGGAGGGGCGACCGGGCGGCCGAGACTAGCAATTCGTGGAACTCAACGTCCTTGCGCAGGAACTGCTTTCGCTCGTCGTCAGACGCAAAGGGCAAAAGCTCCCGCATCTCGCGGCAGATGCGGCGGAGCTCTTCCATCTGAGCCTGGTCTATGTTCCGGCACGCCCACTCGGCCGCCAACCCCTCCAGGACCGATCGAATGCCGTAGAGCTGAACCACGTCATCGTGCGCGAGCTGCACCACGGAGACGCCCCGGTTGGGAGTGCTTCGAACGATGCCTTCCTTCTCGAGGAGCCTCAGGGCTTCTCTCACCGGAGATCTGCTGACACCCATCTGAGCAGCGATCTCGACGTCCATGATCTTCTGCCCTGGCTTGATGGACCCGTCAAGAATCGCCTGCCGCAGGCTGTCGGCAACGATCTCTCGAAGGGTCTTGAAGGGCAACGGCGGCATCATTATAGAAGGCAAATTCCAACCTCACCATCAGTCCTGCTGCAAAAGTGTATCATGTCGACATGTGGCTGAACAGTTCTGGCACCAGTTTTGCCAGGCAACGTTCAGGTGGCGCCTGAGCGTGGCCGCATGCAGCGCACATCCTCCACCGGCCGAAGACGTCCGTGGGGGTAGTCGACAGGGTGGCAGCAAGGGGCGGAGTTGCGCGTGAGCCAGGATCGAAGGCTCGCGGTTCCCGGAGTAGAGATCTTCGCGGGATACCTTGGGGCCTCCTTCTGGCGCTGGCAGCAGCCGCACCGCTGCTGGGTGTCGGATTCTGGCTGAAATGGCG
>JAJYKO010001141.1 GCA_021788565.1 Chloroflexota bacterium | reverse complement strand
CAGCAGGTCGCACTCGTACCCGACACCATCGGCGCTTACAAACTTGAAGCTGGTCCCATAAGGCGAAATGGCGCGGCAATCCCGGATTCTCCAGTCCGCATCAGAAGAAAAGCCGTAGCTCTGCCTCGGGGCAGCCACTTTCATCCCGCGGAGTATCGGGTCGTCCGCATTCGTGACGAGCAGCCCGTTGTCCGGCACCCTTGAGGCAAACTGTTGGAAAGCCGCGACGATCTCCTCTAAATTGGCATAGCAATCCAGGTGATCGGCCTCGACGCTGGTGATGACCGCTACTTTGGGCCACAACTGCAAGAAGGAACGGTCGTACTCGTCGGCTTCAGCCACCAGATGAGGCCCGCTGCCCAGCAGGCCGTGGGTCGGGAAGTCGAGAGGCTCCCCGCCGATCAACGCCGTCGGATCGAGTCCAGCTCGATGCAGGATGAACGCCAGCATTCCAGTGGTTGTGGTCTTGCCATGCGTGCCCGCCACGGCCAATCCGTAGCTCTCCCGCATGAGCCAACCAAGCAACTCCGCGCGCTTGATTACCGGAAGCCCGAGTCGCGCCGCCTCCACCAGCTCGGGGTTGTCGGGTCTGGCCGCGGAGGTAGCCACCACCAGGTCAGCGCCGTGCACTGCCCCGGCCGCATGTCCCACGCTGACCCGCACACCCAGTGCTTTCAGCCTTTCGGTCAGAAGCGAGGGTCGGACGTCGGAGCCGGTCACGCGATGCCCCCGCGCTGCCAGCAGCACGGCCAGGGCACTCATACCTATGCCACCAACTCCCACGAAGTGGATTTGGGTGGCGGCGTCAAGAGGGCTGGGCTTCCCCTCATCACTTTGACGGACCATCGTCTAGCTGCCCCCTGAAGAACGGCCACGGCCTCGGGGAGCGAAGCTAGTGCCTGACGCGGCCATCCGGGACCTGGACGGTTTCCGCTTGAAAATCTTCACCACGTCGCCGGACTTCTCGCCAGACTCTTGTTTGGACCGGATGTCGGCGGGCGCGGCTTCAACATAGCGAGAAACGGCGAGGAGAAGTCCGACTGCCGCCAGCGTCACCACCAGGGAAGAGCCTCCATAGCTGATGAAGGGCAGAGTTATGCCGGTGTATGGGACGCTGTTGGTCACCACGGCTATGTTGATCAGCGCTTGGACGAGGATGGCGCATGTAACCCCGGTGGCCAGCAGCCGGCCGAAGGCATCGGGAGCCTTCATCGCGATTGTGAAGCCCCGCCAAGCCAGCACCGCGAAAAGCAAGATAACAGCGACCGCACCGATGAGTCCCAACTCCTCGCCGATGATCGCAAAAATGGCATCGGTATGGGCATTGGGAACGTAGTAGAATTTCTGCCTGCTTGCACCAAGTCCCAGGCCCGTTACGCCGCCAGATCCCAGGGCAATCAGCGTCTGAATCGTGTGCCAGCCTGTGCCCAGCGAGTCCTGCCAGGGATTCAAGAAAGCCGCGAGCCGATCCTGCCGGTAGCCCGCCGCGACCACCAGGTAGGCAAATCCGATCACGCCAGCCAGTCCGATAACGCCAAAATGCAGCAGATTAGCTCCCGCGACGAAGAATATCAACGTGGCCGTGATGGCGACCACCACGGCTGTCCCCATGTCCGGCTCGGCCATGATCAACACAGTAACAGCCAGCAGGATCATCGCGAACGGTACGAAGCCTCTGCTCAACTCCTTTACGCGTTGTCCCTTTTTAGAGAGCCAGGCGGACATGTAGATGATGAGAGCCAGCTTGGTGAACTCGCTCGGCTGAAACTCCTGCAGTCCCGGGATCCCCAGCCATCTGTGAGCCCCGTACTTGTCGGCGGAGACGCCAGGGATCAACACGGCAAGAAGCGAGATCACGGCCACGATCATGATAGGAACGGACAGCCTCTCCAGCCAGTGGTAGCCCGAAGCCGCCAGGATAATCATGACGGCCACACCGATACCGGCCATGATCACCTGTTTGTAGAGGAAAGCAGACTGGGCAAGGACGAAGCTGGCACTGTAAACCATGTCGATGCCAAGCAAAAGCAAGATCGCCGTCGTGGCCAGCAAAATGACATCAGGTGTTGGCTTGGGTTGCGCTCGCACGCTCAAAATGTCACCTCGTCGGCCTCTGATCTCGTCAAAGCGCGGACCGCTTGCCGGAAGGCCTCTCCTCGCGCCTCAAAGTCCGTGAACATGTCGAAGCTCGTGCACCCTGGTGCCAGCAGCACCAGATCCCCAGGTGAGGCGAGGGACCTGGCAACCTCCACCGCCTCCAGCATCGAGCCGGCTCGCCGTAGATTCGGCATGCTGCCCGTCTTTGCTTCACGCACCGCTTGCTCTATCGCGTCCGCCGCTTCCCCCATGAGAATCAGCGCTTTAACACGGTGACGGATCAGCTCTGCCCACTCCCCCAGCGGGAGCTTCTTGTTCCGGCCGCCCGCGATCAGCAAGACCGGCTGGTCAAAGGAGCGGAGACTCGCGATTGCCCGCTCCGGTGCGGTGGCGATGGAGTCATTGCAGTAGGTGATCCCGTCCCGCTCGGAGACGATCTCCAGGCGATGTGGAACACCG
>JAJYKO010001140.1 GCA_021788565.1 Chloroflexota bacterium | reverse complement strand
GAGACCTTGCCCATGTTCATCTCGGCGACGATGATCTTCTTGACGTTGTTGCCGACGCGCGCAATGTATCGATCGGGGAACGGCCAGATGCCGATGAGCCGGCTAAAGCCGGCCTTGAGTCCCTCGGCCCGAGCCTGGCGAACGGCGGCCTTCACGGAGCGGCCGACCGAGCCGAAGCCGATGACGAGCACGTCGGCGTCGTCGACGAAGCCGTCCTCGACCCGCGTCAGCTTGTCGGCGTTGGCCTCCACCTTGTTCCATAGCCGCTCGACAATGCGCTTCTGATCTGCGTACGCCTGCGAGGGCGAGCCATCGTCGGTCCGCGCGAAGCTGGAGACGGCCAGCCGGTAGCCCTGGCCGAAAGCCGGCAAGGGGCCAACCCACTCGCCATCCGGGATCGCCCAGGTCTTGTAGTTCGCGGAAGGAGCCTCGGAGGGCTTGCGGCGCGGGTAGATGTTGACGGTCTCAGGGATCACGACGCGCTCTCGCAGGTTGGAGAGGATCTCATCTCCCAGCACGAAGGTGGGCACTCGGTACTCCTCGGAGAGGTTGAATGCCTCGACGGTGAGGTCGAACATCTCCTGGGGGGACTCGGGCGCGAGGGCGATGATGGAGTAGTCGCCGTTGCTGCCGTAGCGCACCTGGTAGATGTCTCCCTGCGCGCTCTTGGTGGCGATGCCGGTGCCGGGTCCCGCGCGCATCATGTCCACGATCACGCAGGGGGTCTCGGTCATGGCCGCGTACCCGATGTTCTCCTGCATCAGGCAGATCCCGTTGCCGGAGGTGGCGGTCATGGATTTGTAGCCGCCCCAGACGGAGCCGATCACTATGGTGAGGGAGTCCAACTCGTCGGCGCCCTGCAGGTAAATGCCGCCGGCCTGAGGAAGGCGACGGGCCATGGCCTCGGCGATCTCCGTGGCGGGGCTAATGGGATAGCCGGCGAAGAGGTTGACGCCGGCGGCGATGGCGCCCTCTGCGCAGGCCTGCTGGCCCTGCATCAGGTGCACGCCCGAGAGGAGTCGAGGATTGGGATAGGCCATTATTCCACCTCCGCGGCGACTCTTTCACCCACCGCGATCGAGAAGTTGCCGCAGTACAGCTCGCACAGCTTGCAGCCGGTGCAGCTGTCGGCATCGTGCACGACCGGGGAGTAAATGCCCTTCTTGTTGAGCTTGGTGTCCCTCACCAGGGTGTGCTGCGGGCAGAACTCGATGCAGTTTCCGCAGCCGGTGCAGAAGTTCTGGTTCACCGTGATTCTGTACTTCGTCTTCGCCTTTGGAGCCAAGTTGTACCTCCCAGTTAGCTATCAGCTATCAGCTAGTCTTTACACGGGCGAACTCGCCGGCAACGCCGTCGACGTGGCGGGTGATGGCGCTCTTGACCGCGCGCAGATCGTTCGCCTCGAGCCCCGCCAGAATGGCCCTATGCTCCTGGACCGTGGAGAGCCCGCGGTTATATCCCACCCGCGCGGCCTGGTTGGTCCGGTAGATGTGGACGTGCACGCTAAGGCCGCGGTAAACCTGCAGCAGGTGGCGGTTTCCGGCGGTGCCAACCAGGGCCGCGTGGAACTGGGAGTCGCGCTTGCTGAACTCGGCGTAGTCGCGGTAGCGGCCCTGCTCGTCCAGCAACTGCTCCATCTCCTCGGTGAGCCTCTGCATCTCGGCCAGCTGCTGGGACTGTAGCGAGCGGATGCCGTGCTCCACGGCAGCCATCTCGATCAAGCGCCGGGCCTGCAGCAGATCCGTGACGTCTTCGGGATCCAGGCTGGCCACGAAGTAGCCCTTCCGGGCCACATCCTCCACCAACCCTTCCGCGGCCAGTCGATTGAGGGCATCCCGGACCGGGGTGAGGCTGACCCCGAGTTGCCTGGCGAGGTCGCCGACCGGGAGCTGGCTGCCTGGAGTGAGCTCGCAGGTCACGATCTGGCCGCGGATGACCTCGTAGACCTTCTCACCGAGATCTGGATAGTTGACGAGCTGAGCAGTCTTATCCATGAAGAGCGCCTCTGGAATGGTGCGGAGATATGATTACGTCAAGCAGGATATCCCGTACGCCGTGCGCGATATATGATATATCGGCCTGCTCGCGCAGGTATAGCATGGGCGATTCGGCCTGTCAAGCAGGAATTTCCGGCAAGCGGGGAAAGTTGCACCTCTAATCCTGGTGGCCCCTCGGTCCCGCGCGGTTGAAACCACCGGCTCTCTATCTTCGCGAAACCCGCCTTCGCGGGTTAGGGATAGTCCGCGCAGGCGGACTTCGCCAGGGAGGGAGCCGGCGACTTCCAGTCGCGCGGAGATCACCCCGATTATGAGGGTTCCACAGAGAGCGACGTCTTGACACTCGCTCTCGCGATGGGAGTAGAATGCCGCTCATGGAATTGGCTGCCGTCTTCGTGACCTCGTTTGTGGTGGGGCTCTCCGGCGCTTTGATGCCGGGCCCCGTCCTGACCGTCACCATCACCCACGCGGTTCGCCGGGGTCACCTGGCAGGACCGCTGGTTTCCCTCGGGCACGGTCTGGTGGAGGTCAGCCTAGTCGTCGGACTGACCCTCGGCCT
>JAJYKO010001139.1 GCA_021788565.1 Chloroflexota bacterium | reverse complement strand
ATCTTCCACCTGGCCGCTCAGAGCTTCGTGCTCGCGTCGTGGCACTATCCGGCCCAAACCCTGGATACCAATATCATGGGCCAGCTCAACATCTTCGAAGCGGTGCGCGACGTCGGCATCGATCCGCTGATCCAGATAGCTGGAAGCAGCGAGGAGTATGGGCTGGTGCTGCCGGACGAGGTCCCGATGAAGGAGACCAACCCGCTGCGGCCGCTCAGCCCGTACGCCGTGAGCAAGGTTACTCAGGAACTGCTCGCCTACCAGTACCACAGGAGCTATGGTTTGAAGACCATCGTGACGAGGGGCTTCAACCACACCGGACCTCGACGGGGCGAGGTCTTCGTCACCTCCAATTTCGCACGGCAGATAGCCAGAATCGAGAAGGGGTTGCAGCCGCCCGTGATGATGGTGGGCGACCTCACCAGCAAACGCGACTGGACGGACGTTCGCGACATGGTGAGGGCTTACTGGCTCACCCTGGAGAAATGTACCCCGGGCGAGGCATACAACATCGGCTCTGGAACCTCCCGAGCGGTCCAGGAAGTGCTGGACATACTGGTGTCCCTCAGCGACGTCCGCATCGACGTGAAGCAGGACCCGGCCAGGATGAGGCCCTCGGACGTGAGGATCCTGTGGGCGGATTATGACAAGTTCCACGCGGCCACCGGCTGGCGGCCGGAGATACCGTTTGATAAGACTCTTGAGGACTTGCTAAACTACTGGAGGAAGAGAGTGTAGGGGCGAAGCATTCACGCGCGGATGACACCCAGTTCGGCGAATTGGTGTGCGTGAATGCTTCGCCCCTACTTCACGACGGGCACAGGGATTGCGCGCTGCAGCTCTCTGTGCCTTTCTATTTGAGAGTGGTTTGGAGGGGGTGCCTATGGCAGCGGAGATTAAGTTCGGCACCGATGGCTGGCGGGGGGTTATCGCCGAAGATTACACTTTCGACAACGTTCGGGTGTGCGCTCAGGCTATCGCCAACTATCTGAACCAAACCGGTACAGCAGCCGACGGCCTCATCATCGGCTACGATACCAGGTTCGCCTCGGAGCACTTCGCCTCCGCGGCCGCGGAGGTGCTCGGTGCCAACGGCATCAAGGTGTGGCTGTGCCAGGAGGCAACGCCGACACCGGTGGTGTCCTACGCTATCCTCACCCAGAAGGCCGCGGGCGCCATCATGATCACGGCCAGCCACAACCCGGGCATCTGGAATGGACTCAAGTACCGGTCGGAGTACGCAGGAGCTGCGTCTCCCGAAGTTCTGGCGCAATTGGAATCCCAGATCAGAGAGGTCCAGTCGGGTCAAGGTCCGCGGCGAGCCTCGATGAATGAGTTGAACCAGGCCGGCACCGTCGCCTATTTCGATCCGAAACCGGCCTATTTCCAGCAGATCGCCGGTCTCGTGGACCTGGATGGCATCAAGAAAGCCGGACTCAAGGTGGTGGCCGACGCCATGTATGGCTCAGGGGCCGGGTACTTCAGCACCCTGCTGGACGGCGGCACTACCACCGTTCACAACATCCGCTCATACCGGAACCCGATCTTCCCGGGCATCAACCCCGAGCCGATTCCGCCGAACGTGGACGCACTGATCGAGGCCGTCCGTGACCAGAAGGCCGATATCGGTCTCGGCACCGACGGCGACTCCGACAGGATCGGCGTTGTCGACGAGAACGGCACATTCGTCAATCAACTTCAGGTCTACGCGCTCCTGCTCCTCTATCTGCTGGAGGTGCGAGGGATGCGCGGTCCCGCCGTCAGGACGCTCACCAGCACTGTGATGGCCGACAGGCTGGGCAAACTGTACGGCATTCCCGTGTACGAGACGCCCGTCGGCTTCAAGTACGTGGCACCCCGGATGCTGGAGACCGGGGCCATCCTGGGAGGCGAGGAGAGCGGGGGCTTCGCCTTCAAGGGACACATCCCCGAGCGGGACGCCCTGGTGGCGGGTCTCTTTCTGCTGGATCTGACCATCAAGCTGGGTAGGCCTCTGTCCGAGGTGGTGCGTTACCTGTACGAGAAGGTAGGCGAGCACTACTACTCGCGACGGGACTATCACTTCGATCCAAACAGGAAGGCGGAGATCATCCGCCGAGTCAGCGACTACCGGCCGTCCGAAATGGATATGATGAAGGTAGCCGGCATCGACACAACCGACGGTTACAAGTTCACTCTGGAGGATGGTAGCTGGCTGCTGATACGCTTCTCGGGCACCGAGCCCGTGATGCGCATCTACACGGAGACCACCGACCCGGCCCGCGTGGACCGAATGCTGGACATGGGTGAAACCGTCGCCGGTGTCCGCTAACACCAGTTCTGGGTTCTGAGTTCTGAGTTCTGGATTTGCGAACTCAGAACCCAGAACTCGACTGATTGGAGAGTATCATGGCCAACCTTGACGACCTGAAGATTTATGAACAGGCGGACCCACAGGGGATGAGAGACCGCATCGCCGAGATGGGCCGCCAACTCAAGGAAGCGCGCGACCTGGTAGCCGCCATGCCGGATCCGAGTCCGTACTACCGAGATGCGCAGAGCGTCGTGGTGCTAGGC
>JAJYKO010001138.1 GCA_021788565.1 Chloroflexota bacterium | reverse complement strand
CAGCGACCTGCCCATGGTCTGCATGATGCTGTGGTTGACTATGTTCTCCAGCCGGTCGCCCATCCGCCGGCCGTAGTTTTCCCTGATTCGGTCGAACACCACGATGGTATCGTGCACCGAGAAACCGATCACGGTGAGGATGGCCGTTATGAACAAGGAGTCCAGTTCGATCTGGAAAACCCTACCGAGAATAGAGAATATGCCCAGCACAACGAGCGCGTCGTGGAGCAGGGCGACGATGGCGCAAGCGCCCCACCGGAAGGAGCTCTTGACCCTTCTGAAGGCGTACGCTATGTACAGCAAGATGCCGATCGCAGCGGCAGCCACGGCGACCACCGAGTTACGAACAATCTCGGTCGCGATCACCGGGGACACGGAGTCGAAGGATAGCACCTGCATGTTGCCGAACTTCTTCGTTAGCGCATCCTGTATCGTCTGTCGCTCAGAGGGCTGTGTCACCTTGCCCGCCGCGTCCTTCTGCTCGCCCTTCAGGGTGAATGTCCTGACGATGAACGTCGAGCCAGCCCCCGTTCCGTTTGATTTCTGAACTATCGCCTCCGGGTGCCCCAGAGCAGCGAACTCGTCCCGCAGCGCGGTCTGATCGACTTGCTTGTCGAACTGGATCGTCATGATCGACCCGCTGGTGAAATCTATGCCAGGCCTGAGGCCGCCGGGCAATAACAGCGAGATGATACCCGGCAGCAGCACTAAGATCGAAAGAAGATAGAACCAGTTTCGCTTTCCGACTACGTTTAGCAGCATCTCTCAGCTACCCCCTTGCTTCCTGGGCTACCGCGGGGCCCGGCGTTCCACGCTTCTCCAGTCCGAAGAGCCAGCTACTCGTGGCGATGCCGGTGCGTACCAGCATCCGCAGGAACGTCCGAGTCACCGTGATGGCTGAGAACATACTCGTGATGACGCCCAGGCCCAGCGTGAAGGCGAAGCCCATCACTATGCTCGTTCCAAAGCTGGATCCGAACCAGTAGAGGATGGCGCAGGTGATCAAGGTGGAGATATTGGAATCTCTGATCGACGACCAGGCGCGATCGAAGCCAGCATCTATCGCTGCCCCGAGGGTCTTGCCCGCCCGCAACTCCTCCTTCATCCGTTCGAATATCAGGATATTCGCGTCCACCGCCATGCCGACCGACAGTATGAAGCCCGCGATGCCCGCGAGTGTGAGGGTCACCGGTATCAGCTTGAACTCAGCCAGCGCCAGGGCAGAGTAAACCAAGAGGGCGGCCGACGCCACCACCCCTGGTAGACGGTAGTAGATCACCATGAAGAGTACCACTATCGCGAGGCCAATTTCCCCGGCTATGATGCTCTTTTGCACCGAGTCGCTGCCCAGAGTGGCATCGACGTCACTCTGAGCGATCACCTTCACGGGGACCGGCAACGCGCCCGCGTTCATCTGGATCGCAAGGTCCTTCGCCTCCTGCAGAGTGAACTTGCCGGTGATCTCACCCTGAGAGGATATGACACCCTGTATGGTGGGAGTGGAGATCGCCTGTCCATCCAGGAAGATGCCAAGCGGCTTGTACAGGTCGCGCTTGGTTATCTGTTCGAACAGCTTTGCGCCTTCGTCGTTGAACTGGAAAAGGATCTTCGGTGCTCCGGTGGTTTGGTCGAAGCCCACGTCGGCTCGCTTGAAATACTGGCCGGTAAGCTCGTGCTGTTTACCGTCTGAACCCGTTGCCTGGGCAACGACCCATGTCGTGTTGCCGTTCTTGTCTGTCACCTGCTCGCGGAAGTCCATCTGAGCGGTCTTGCCGATGAGGCTAATCGCCTGCTCGACGTTCTTCACGCCCGGCAGCTCGACGATCACGCGATCCTGCCCCTGCGCCTGAATGATGGGCTCGCTCACCCCGTAGGCGTTGATGCGCCGCTGGATGACGTCGATGACGCCGGAAAGGGCATTTGCCTGATCCGCCGGAGCAATCTTGGACATGTCGGCCTGCAGCAAAAGAGAGGTTCCGCCCACGAGGTCCAGACCTAGCTTGAAGGAGGGCCTGTCTAACTGCCAGTCGCCGATCTTCAGATTGACGCCAGCCCCGTGAGGCAGGGCGGACCCGCCCGGAAAGTACTTGCCGGGATCGCCTGGCCAGACGACGGCGACCGCCGCCATGAACAGCACTACGATTCCGGCAAAAACGAGCAGAACATGTCTTCTCATACTCTATGCCGCCTTTCGGGCGAGATGAATTGCCGCCCCAGCAATCGGCGCTAAGAAACCGCGTGAGGCGCCCGGAGAGCCGACAAAAAGCGAGGACTTGGCCGATGCCAGTCCTCCCAATGCAACGCCTGCGAGCTGGACCGGGGAAACACGATGGCCCTCCAACCCTGGCCGATCAATCAAAGTATATCGCCCGGCAACGAATGGTGTCAATTTCGCGGGCCGCCCTGCCAACCTGCCCCCGCAAGCCGGTGGGTGCATCATTGGCGCCTGTAGGGGCCGCGTGACGCGAGCGAACGCAGCGCCACGCCCTGCCGGCCCGCCCCACATGGGAGTGTCGACCCGACGTGGATGCGTATCAGACGGTCACACCGCGGTACTG
>JAJYKO010001137.1 GCA_021788565.1 Chloroflexota bacterium | reverse complement strand
TCCTTTCACTGGATGCTATCGATCTTGCCGTCCTGCCCGACGACGTAGATGTACGGAACGCGAGTACTGCCGCTGGGGTCCTGCTCCGTCAACACGTAGAAGTAGGCGTAGGTGCCGGTGTCTATCAGCGTGCCTCCGAAGTAGGTAGCGGCGACGTACCTGCGGCCCGACTGCTTGGCGCTATTCAGCTCCTGCTGAAGCTGGTTGACGGTGGTGTTGGACGATGACAGCTGCTGCTTGAGACTATCGCTGATGTGGTTCCACATCCCGTTGGCGTCGTAGTTTGCCTGGGCCTCCAGGTAGGCCTCGACGACCGGGGATGGAGGAACGGACTTGTCCGCTGCCGTAGATGCCAGACTTGACGAGTTGGCGGAGTTATCGGAGGTGGCGGCAGCTGAAGTCACAGGTGCGCTCCTTGCCTGAGCTAGTCCACGGCCCGTCAGCGCCGGGCCCGCGAGACCCCAGGCGATAACGCCTATGGCAAGGACTGCGACCAGTCCATAGCGGATCGGCTTCGGTCTGAGTACGAAGCGGATCCCGATGAAGACGACCACTGCTGTCTTGATTATCCAATGGAGCAGGAAGCGCAGAGGCCACAGGAGCGGGTTCCGGCGGGGCCGCACTTCCTGGTCTTCTGCCTGGTTCATTGTTCTCACCTTTCAACGGGCGAACCCGCAATCAATCTTGAAAATACAAGAGACCAGGGTCTTGCTCCTGGTCTCACCATTGAAGTAGTGTGCTCGACGTCGAAGCGATTACCCCGGGGCGCGGCTTCCTGGTCATAAGCCGCGCTGCCCTTCTCCTCACGCTTCCCATTGGCAACTTCTGTGCCCTAGAACCTTGTGGTAGTGGAGTGTTGGGATCGGGAAAAAGGGGAGACGCGGAGATGGGGAGAGTGCGCTAGGGGGAGTGGGCGAGAGGGCGAGTGAGAGAGGATTATCGAACAGGATGTACAGGATACGTGACTGATAATAGGTAATCTATCAGCATGGTCACGGGGCGAGCGTCGGATGCAGAACCGGATGACCCCGGACGAGGAGCTACTTCCCCTGATTTGCAGTTTGCCGCTGAGTGCTACCGGTTTATCAGAACCTCGGGGTTCACTAAGTGGATCGGTCTTTCGCCATTGAGTACGCGGATCAGGTTCTCGGCCGCAGTTCTGCCGGAGCGGCTTCGAGCATCTGACGTTACGCCACTGGCGTGGGCCGAGATGTAAAGATTGTCCAATGTTCGTAAAGGGCTATCTTCCTCCAGTGGCTCCTTCTCGAAAACGTCCAGCGCTGCCCCCGCGATCCGTCTCTCCTTGAGGACCTCGTAGAGAGCCTCCTGGTCCACGACACCGCCGCGCGACGTGTTGATCAGATAGGCCGTTCGCTTCATCGAGGCGAGTCGCTCTGCATTGATTAGATGGTGGGTACCCTGATGCAGGAGAGTGTGGAGGGAAACGTAGTCGCTCTCCCGCAGCAGCTCCTCCAGCGATACGTAAGCCACCCCATTCTCGGCGGCGAAGGCATCGTCGTGCCTCGGATCGTAGGCGAGAATTCGCATCCCGAAGGCCCGGGCGCGCCGAACCACTTCCTTGCCGATGCTCCCGAGCCCGACGATACCCAGGGTACTGTCCCACAGCTCCCTTCCTTCGATACGGGTCCACCGCCCGGCGCGGACCTGCGCCTCGTTCTGGACCATCTTGCGGGCGCATTGGAGGAACAGCGCGATCGTCCAGTCCGCGACAGAGTGCTTGTTCACATCGGGAGTCGAGCAGACGGCAATACCGCGAGCCGTTGCCGCCTGAACGTCAATGCCGTCGTATCCGACCCCGGTCCTTGAGATGACCTTGAGCCTGTCGACCGATTGGAGAACGAGCGGGGTGAACTTGTCACCGGCTACGATAGCCCCGTCGATTCCCTGGAGCAGCGCGATGAGGCCCTGCTCGGTGAGTTTCCCGTCCCAGGGCCTGTAAACCGTCTCGAATCCCGCACCCCGCAGAAGCCGGTCTACTACGTCGTCCGGGAAGATAAATACCGAGGTAATTAGAACGCGCCCTTGCGTCATTTCTGCCTGCCCTCCGAGGCTTCGTTTCGATCTTCTGGGTAGAATATCTGTCCAGCCTTGATGGTGACGAATGGCGCTAGCCGCCGCTCGGCTAATCGCGTCACGCCTGGCCCATCTCTGAGAGGAAACTCTCCCTCCTCCCAGTCGAGAACGGTCACGTCGGCAGCCATTCCCGGGCGCAGGGACCCGATGAGATCGAACTTACCGAGGATCTCCGCCGGCCTGCGGGTGGACAGATCGATCACCTGCGAGAGTGACATGCCCAGCGCGAGACACTTTGTCATCACGGTAGGCAAGTCAATAACGAGTTCGGCAGCCGAAAAACGCGTTAGGTCCGTGCTAATGGTGTCTGGGAAGAAGCCTTGGTCCAATAGTCGGCTGGCCACCTCGAAAGAGAAGTGCGGTCTGCCGTGAGCGCAGTCGAAAATCACGCCTTGCTGACGTGCCTCCCAAACCTCGGGGAATACGCGGCCGTTGGCATCCAGCAGGCCATTCGGCCGGGGAGTGAAACAATGG
>JAJYKO010000063.1 GCA_021788565.1 Chloroflexota bacterium | reverse complement strand
CGAATATGTTCATGTAGGCGAAGAAGCGGTCGTAGCCGCGATCGTCGTGCATGTAGCCGGTTGCGTAGACGTGTATCAGGAAGCCCACGCCGGTAATCACCAGCACCATGACCATGGACAGCGGATCGAGAAGGATGGAGAACGGCACTGAGAGCTTACCCGCGGCGATCCAGGTGTACAGCTGGATCTCCACCGCGCGCGATTCCACAGGCAACGCCAGCATCTCTGACAAGGCCACGAGGCCGGCAACAAAGGATGCACCGACCGCCAGACTGGCCACGACGCCGCAGGAACGGCGGCCCACCACCCGGCCGATCAGGGAGCTATAGAGGAATCCGAGCAGCGGAAAGAGCAGGATCAGCCAAGCATTAGTCAACAAGCGGAAATCACCCCTTCAGCGAACTCGCCTCGTCAACGTCGATGTTGACTCGGATCCGATAGATCGAAGTGATGATGGCCAGCCCCACTACCACCTCGGCGGCCGCCAGCGTCATCACGAAGAAGGCGATCACCTGTCCATTAACGTTGCCGAAGTGGTACGACAGGGCCACGAAGGCGAGATTCGCCGAGTTGAGCATCAACTCGATGGACATGAACATCACCAGAGGATTCTTTCGGACCAGGACACCCACGATGCCGATGGTGAACAGGACCGCGCTCAATATCAGGTAATACGACAATGGAGCTATCATGAGACCACCTTATGCTCTTCGCTTGCCCAGGACCATCGCCGCCACCATTGCCACCAGCAGCAGTAGCGACGCTAGCTCGAATGGCAACAGATACTCGGTGAAGATGGCCTGCCCCAGCGCCTCCAGGTTGTTGCCCGAGACCTGAGTAGAAGTGGATGCAACCGCCTTCACGAAACCGGGCTGCAGAACCACCGAGATCCCGACCAGAAAGGCCAGCCCCGCCAGGATGGCCAGCGGCAGCCTGTTGATCAGCCTGTTGGGCGTCTCGCCATGACTCGGGTCGAGCATGGTGATGACGAACAGGAACAGCACCATAATGGCGCCCGCGTACACCGTGATCTGCACGACCGCGAGGAACTCCGCGGCGAGACTCAGATAGAGCATCGCGACGCAGAACAGGTTTACCACCACGAAAAGGGCGCTGTGCACCGTGTTGCGGCTGGTGATGACAGCGAGCGCGGAGAGCACCGCGAGTATGGCAACTGCCAGGAAGTAGGCTGTTTCCATCACTTCAATTCCATCTGGATAGGAGGTAGGCTTCCACGGTCGGGCGGGTCTCCCCGCCCCTGATCAGCGGGCACCAGCAGCCGATCCTTCGTGTAGATGAAGTCCTCCCGAGAGTCGTCGGTCAACTCGTACTCCTGCCCCAGTACGATCGCCTGGGTAGGGCACGCCTCCTCACAGTATCCACAGAAGATGCAGCGGAGCAAATTGATCTCGTATCGCTTCGCGTACCGCTCGCCCGGCGAACGACGATCCCCCTCGGTATTCTCCGCCGGTTCCACGTAGATGGCCTTCGCCGGGCAGGCAGCCGCGCAAAGCGAGCAGCCGATGCACCGCTCCAGGCCGTTGGCGTATCGGTGCAGCTGATGACGCCATCGCAGCCGCGCCACGTTCGGCCGCTTCGCCTCCGGATACTCGATCGTCATGTTGGGCCGGCGCATGAACCGTAGGGTCATCCCCATGCCCTTGACCATCGCCCACACGCCTCTTATGTCGTCACCCACGCTCGTTGCCATCCTATGCCACCGTCATGACCACGACTACCGCGGTCAAGGCCAGGTTCAGCAGCCCCACTGGCAGGATGACCTGCCATCCAAGCTTCATCAGCCGGTCGTAGCGCAGCCTGGGAAGGGTGCCCCTGACCCAGATGATGCCGAACATCAAGGCGAGCACCTTCGCCACAAACCACCACGGGCCGTCCGTACCGAGCGGGCCGTGGTAGCCGCCGAGGAAGAGCGTCGTCGCAATGGAGCTGATCACGATCATGTTTACGTACTCGGCCAGGTAGAACATGGCGAACTTCATTCCGGTGTACTCGGTGAAGTAGCCCGCCACCAACTCCTGCTCTGCCTCCGGCAAATCGAAAGGAGCGCGGTTGTTCTCGGCCACCCCGCAGATCAGGTAGAGAATGAACGCCAGCGGTTGGATCACCGCGAGGGGCGCCACGTTCTGGAAGTTGACGATGTCCGTGAGTCGAAGCGACCCGACGGTCAGCACCAGGCTCAGGATCGCGAGACCCATCCCCAGTTCGTAGCTGATCATCTGAGCCGAGGAGCGAATGGAGCCGAGCAGCGAATACTTGCTGTTGGAAGACCAGCCGCCAAGGACTATGCCGTACACGCCGAGAGAGGACACGGCCATCAAGTAGAGCACTGCGACGCTAACGTCCGCGAGGTGCATCTCGATTGGAAAACCAAAGATGTTGTAGTTCGGTCCCACTGGGATGACGGCGAAGGACATCATCGCCGCCATGACCGAGAGGCCGGGCGCCAGCCAGAAGACCACCTTGTCCGCGCCAGCCGGCACCGAATCCTCTTTGAATATCATCTTTACGGCGTCGCCCAGGGGATAGAAGATCCCGTGCGGCCCGACGCGGTTGGGTCCGCTTCGGAACTGGATCCTCGCAAGGACCTTGCGTTCGAGTAGCGTTCCGTAGGCCGCGCCCATGATCAAGGCGAAAAATATGATGAGCGCCTTGACAAGTGCCACCAGCAGGAAGACGATCTGATTGATGTCCATGCGTCAGGCTCCCACGTTCAGCGGTTGCAGAGGCGTGTACCACAGCTTGTGGCCGTGACCGTTGCGCGACTCGACGTCCTCATCGCCCGGATACTGCCAGCGTTTCCCCTGGGGACCGAGATCCTCGAAGCGCATCCGCCCGTATAGTGGCACGGTCGCGGCGATCTCGCCGAACACGTCGGCCACGCTGGAGTAACCCCACTCAGCGCCGAGCGCCTTCGCCACGTCGGCCAGGATCTGCCAGTCCGGCCTCGCCTGACCGTGGCACGGCACCGCCTGAGCAAGCCGCTGGACCCTCCGCTCCAGGTTGGTGAGGGTTCCATCCTTCTCGGTGAAGCTAGCGGCGGGAAGCACCACGTGCGCCAGCTGGGCAGTCGGCGTCAGGAAGATATCCTGCACCACCAGGAAGCTGACCCCGGAGAGGGCACTTATCACCCCGTCGCCGTTGCCACCTCCCACAGGATCGAGGCCCGCGAAGTAGAGTGCCTTCAGCCGTCCATCTGCCGCGGCCTCCAGCATCTGCGATCCGCTGAGGCCCGCGGCATCGGAGAGTTCCACGGGCCGCTGGCCGGCGCTCAGATTCGGCAACACCCCCATGTCGATAGCGCCCTGCGCGTTCCCACCGACGCTCAGAGGGAACAGGCCTCCAGCGGCGTCGCTCAATCCGCCGGTGGCCGCGGCCAGCCACTCGCAGGCTTCTCTCAGGCCCTCGGGAGAGCCGGGCACCGGCCGCGGGAAGAGCACCGCCACCTTAGTGGTACCCGCGAGCAATGCCGCCGCAACCTTCAGCGTAGCAGCCGGCACTCCCGAGACGTCCTCCACGACTTCCGGGGTGTACTCGAACACGCCGCGCCCCACCGCATCATATTCGCCTCCGAGACGCTCCCTGGCTGCATCCCCCAGAGACTCGTCGGAGATCAGCAGGCGAAGCAGCCCCTTGACCACGGCGGCCTCGGCGTTCTCCCGCGACTGTAGCCATGGTCTGCTCAACCTCGCCAGGTCCGTCCTTTTCGAGGAGATGGTCAACAGAGCGCTCTTCTTTTTCCTTACGGCCTTCTTCAGGCGGAGATCCAGCACGGGTTGATGCGCCAGTGGATCGGCTCCCGCCACCACGATAACCGCGGCTGACTCGAGGCCCGCTATCGTCCCGGTCGCGGCATCCACTCCGTTGACTGAGGGAGCGTATCGGCCGTGCACTCCGTGATCGACGTTGTTGCTGCCGAGCACTGTCCGGAACAGCTTCTGGAAGAGGTAGAGCTCCTCGTTCGTAGCACTGGGTGAGATCAACCCTCCAGCCGCGTGACCGCCGGCGGCGACGGCTTCCTTCAGACCTTCCGCCACGGCCTTCAGCGCCTCATCCCAGGTGGCAGGAACGAGCTCGCCATCCTTCCGGATCATGGGGGTGGAAAGCCTGGCCGGATCGTTCACGAAGTCGTAGGTGAACCGGCCCCAGTCGCACAACCAGCCGTCGTCCACCGCGGGGTTGTCTCGGGAGGTCAGCCGAAGCACCTCGCCGTTGCGCGACTCCACCTTGAGGTTGCACCCCACCGGGCAGAGCACGCAAACGCTGGGGGTCTTCTTCGTCTCCCACGACCTGGCTCGGAAACGAAACTTCGCGCTGGTGAGCGCGCCCACGGGGCAAATCTCGGTCGTGTTGCCAGAGAAAGGCGAGTCGAAAGTGCGGCCAGGCAATGTGCCGATTATGCTGTTAGCGCCGCGATTCAGAAGGGTAAGGCTCTCGTCTCCCGCGATCTCCCTCTGGAACCGGACGCACCGCATGCACATGATGCAGCGCTCTCGGTCGAGGACGATTCGGTCGCTGAGCCGCACAGGCTTCTGGAAGTGACGCTTTTCCTCCGCGAAGCGCGACTTGTCGCAGGCGTATCTGAAGGTCGTGTCCTGTAGAGGGCACTCGCCGCCCTTGTCGCAGACTGGGCAGTCCAGAGGATGGTTGGTCAGCAGGAACTCCAGTATGCCTTTCCTGGCCTTTTCCACGGCCGGAGTGTCGGTCTTCACCACCATGCCGTCGGCTACCGGGGTGGTGCAGGCCGTCTGGAGCTTTGGCATCTTCTCTATTTCGACGAGGCACATACGGCACGCGCCGACCGGGACCAGCTTCTCGTGGTAGCAGAAGACGGGGATATCCACCCCAACCTGCTTCGCCGCATCCACGATCGTGGCGCCCTTCGGCACCATGACTTCGCGCCCGTCTATAGTTACCTTAAGCAGATCAGCCAACCTTCGCTCCTACCACGCATTGGCCGTGGCGAATGTGATACTCGAACTCGTCCCTGAACAGCTTGAGCCCACCAAGCACCGGGTTGATGGCCGCGTCGCCCAGCGCACACAGCGTCTTGCCGCCGCCGATATTGCTGCACAGGTCCAGTATCAGCTCTATATCCCCTTCGCGGCCGTGTCCGTCAGCGATCCGCTCCAGGATCTTCAGCAGCCAGAAGTTCCCCTCCCTGCAGGGGACGCACTTTCCGCACGACTCGTGGACGTAGAACTCCACCATCCTCGCCACTGCGTGCGGGATGCATACGGTCTCGTCCAACACCATCACCGCCGCCGAGCCGAGCATGGAGCCCGCCTGAGCCACCGAGTCGAAGTCCAGCGGCAGGTCCAGCTTGTCAGCGCCCAGCATCGGGGCCGAGGTCCCGCCGGGGATTATGGCCTTGATGGCCCTTCCGCCCATCACCCCACCGCCATGCTCGTAGACCAGTTCGCGTATCGTGGTGCCCAGCGGCAGTTCGTAGTTGCCGGGCTTGTTCACCCGTCCGCTCAGACTGTAGATCTTCGTGCCGGTGTTGCGCGGCGGGACACCGATCTTCGTGAACCACTCCGCGCCGTTGTTGATGATGTGCGAGACGTTGGAGAGGGTCTCGACGTTGTTGATGACCGTAGGCTTGCCGTACAGACCCACTACCGCCGGGAAGGGTGGTCTGGAGCGTGGCATCGCACGGTTGCCCTCCAGCGACTCCAACTGCGCCGTCTCCTCGCCGCAGATGTACGCCCCCGCACCTCGCGACACCACGATATCGACGGAGAAGTCGCTTCCCAGGATATTCTTACCGAGATAGCCGCGCTCGTAGGCCTGGGCTATCGCGTGCTCCAGCCTGCGCGCGGCGAAAGCCAGCTCGCCTCTTATGTAAATGAAAGCCTTCTCCACGCCGATGGCGTAGCTGGCGATGGCGACTCCCTCGACCAACTGGTGGGGATCGTTCTCCATCAGCTGCCGGTCCTTGAAGGTTCCGGGCTCGCTCTCGTCGGCGTTGCAGGAGAGGTACTTCGGCGAGATATCCTTCGGGACGAAGCTCCACTTCATTCCCGTGGGGAAACCGGCGCCGCCACGACCTCGCAGACCGGACTGCTTGACGATCTCGATCACGTCCGCGGGGGTGTGCTCCTTAAGAGCCTTACGAAGACCCTGGTAGCCGCCCCTGGACTCGTAGACGTCGATCTCCCAGGAGTTCGGTATTCCCATGTTGCGGAAAAGAACTGGCTCCATCACTGCCGCCCATCCCCTGGGTTCTCGGTTCCGTCGTCGCCATCCGACTCGTAGGGCCCGACCGCCGTGTCCGCCCGCTGGGACGCGCCGGCAGAGCCGCCGGCCCCTACAGCACCGTCCTTCGCGGTCCCGCGGAGGCTCTCGACCTCGGGCTCCCCTATCTTCCTGCCGGCGGTCACGGCCGTCTTCGCTCTCT
This sequence comes from Chloroflexota bacterium, assembly GCA_021788565.1. The sequence goes on along the minus strand of JAJYKO010000063.1, from coordinate 6,293 downwards.
GTCGGAGCTCAACAAGGATCTGATCCACCCTTTCGAGGGTCAGGTTCTCGAAGTACTCCTCGTTCGCCATCATGACAGGCGCGTTGCCGCATGCCGCCATGCACTCCACTGTCCTGATGGTGAAGATGCCGTCCTTGGTAGTTTCGTCCGGGCCGACTCCCAGCTTCTTCTGGAGATACTCGAACAGGTCATCCGCGCCGCGCAGGTAGCAAGATAGGTTGTTGCACACCCCCAGAACGTAGCTACCGACCGGATGGTCGTAGAACATGTCGTAAAAGGTCACGAGCTGGTAGAGGCCGTTGGAGTCCAGGTCCATCTCCTCCCCTACCTCGGCGACGACCTCCGGCGACAGCCAACCCAACTGGTACTGCGCGGCCCTGAGCGCGGCTATCGAAGCCGAGCGCTTCTCCGGGTAGCGCGCCATCGCAGCTTGGATCGCTTCTCTAGTCTCTTCAGCGAGTATTCGTGTCACTGACTACTGTACCCCGATCGAAGTGCGCCATTCCAAGTTCGTCTGCTGACAGCTGATGACTGATAGCTAGGAGCTATCTGTCCACGTCCCCCATGATTGGATCGATGCTGGCGATCACCGGTATCACGTCGGCCAGCATCCCGCCGACACACATCGGCCTGAGCGAGTGCAGGTTGGAAAAGGACGGCGTGCGGACGTGAATCCGATATGGTTTGGCGGAGCCGTCCGACACGATGTAGAAGCCAAGCTCTCCTCTCGGCGACTCGGTAGCCACGTACACCTCGCCGGCTGGGACCCTGTACCCCTCGGTGGCGAGCTTGAAGTGGTGGATCAGAGCCTCCATGTTGTCGGAGATCTCCTGCCGCGGCGGGAATGCATGTTTGTAGTCGTCTATGACGTACGGTCCGTCCGGTAGACGCGAGAGGGCCTGCTTCACGATCTTCAGGCTCTCCTCCATCTCATCCATCCGGACCAGGTAACGAGCGTAGCAGTCGCCCTCGGTTCGGGTGACCACGTTGAAATCGTAGCTCTCGTATCCGCAGTATGGCATGTCCTTGCGGAGGTCCCTGGGATCTCCAGCCGCCCTGAGAAGCGGTCCCGTGACTCCAAGGCGAACGGCTTCCTCTGCGAAAAGCTTTCCGACCCCGACCATTCGATCGCGCCAAATCTCGTTCATGGTGAGCAGTCCGTGGTATTCCTGTATGCGCGCGGGGAAGCTCTCCACGAAAGCCCGAACCTTCTCCTCGAACCCCTGGGGCAGATCCTTCGCCAGGCCGCCTGGCCTGATGAAGCTGGTCATCATTCGCTGCCCCGAGATGAACTCGAAGATGTCGAGGATCTCTTCTCTGTCGCGGAAGGCCATCATCATGGCCGTGGATGCGTTCAGGTCCAGGGCGCCGGACCCGATAGATACCAGGTGGCTCTGAATCCGTGTGAGCTCGGCCAGCAACACACGCGTTACCTGCGCCCTGGGAGGCGCCTCGACGCCGAGCAGCTTCTCCACGGCAAGAGAGAAGGAAAGATTGTTGCCCAGCGGGTTCAGATAGTCCATCCGGTCCGTCAGCGTCACACACTGCTGGTACTTACGGTTCTCGTAGGTCTTCTCGAACCCGGTGTGCAGGTAGCCGATGATCGGCTCGAGGTCCTCTACGACCTCGCCATCCAGGGTAACCAGCAGGCGCAGCACGCCATGGGTCGCCGGGTGCTGCGGCCCCATGTTCAGGACCATTGTCTCTTTTTCGTGAAGTAGCTCTGGCTCGTTTGCCATCTTAGTTCCGACTTACTTCTGAATGACCGTTACTGCCGATACCGCCGGACGGTTTCATGTTATGTGTGAATTCGACGGGCTCTTCGCCAATTGGGAAGTCCTTGCGCAGCGGGAAGAAGTCGGCATCCTCGGGAAGGAGTATTCTGGTAAGGTTGGGATGCCCCTCGAACCTGATGCCGAACATGTCGAACGTCTCGCGCTCGTGGAAATTGGCCCCGGGCCAGATCTCCACCACCGACGGCACCACGGGATCGCTCTCCTCTACCGGCACCTTCAACGCGATACGCCGCCTGGACGAGGGCGAGTAGAGGTAGTAGACGACGGCGAAGCGCGGTTCCAGCCCGATGGCCGAGTAGTCGACTCCCCAAACGCTGGAGAGATGTGCGAACTTCTCCTCGCCATCCCGCAGCAGGCGACAGGCCTCCAGGAGAGACGCCCTATCCACAACCATCACGGACGCGCCCGCGCGGTCGGTATCGACCCCCAGCAAACCCTCGCCTATGGCCGCGGCAACAGCATCGACCGCTGGATCAGAAGCGGCCACCGCATCGACTACCGGATCAGAATCGCCCATTGACATCCGCCTGCTTCTTAATTCTCTGCTTCAGCGACTCCAGGGCCTCCAACAGCATCTCTGGACGCGGAGGGCAACCCGGAATGTAGAAGTCCACAGGGATTATCTTGTCGACGCCCTGTAGAACCGCGTAGTTGTTGAAAAGCCCGCCGGAGGAAGCGCAGTCGCCCATCGCGATAACCCATTTCGGGTCGGGCATCTGGTCGTACAGCTGCCGCAGCACAGGCGCCATCTTCTTGGAAACGCGGCCCGACACTATCAGCAAGTCGGACTGCCTTGGCGTCGCACGGAATACCTCGGACCCGAAGCGGGAGATGTCGTACCGGGACATGCTGGCAGCCATCATCTCGATCGCGCAGCATGCGAGGCCGGAGGTCAGGGGGTAGATGGAAGCTGCGCGACCCCAGTTGGCGACCTTGGTGACCACGACGTTCAGGGCACCGGGAAGCTTTTCTTCTACTCCCACTTGAAGCCCCCCTTCTTCCAGACGTAGAAGTAGCCCACCACAAGCACCCCCATGAAGCCGGCCATCTCGAGGAGGCCGAACAGCTTCAACTGCCTCAAAGTCACGGCCCAGGGGTACACGAAGATCAGCTCGATGTCGAAGAGGATGAACAGCATCGCCACCAGAGTGAACCTGACTTCGAAGCGTCGCCTGGCGGACTGCGTAGGCACGATGCCGCTCTCGTAGGGCGCCACCTTGGCTGAACTGGGATTATGGGGACCAAGCCACCGCGAGATCAGAAGAATCACGACCACCATGGCCGCACAAACCCAGAACAGGACCGCTATAGGAAGGTATTGAGTGGGCATACCAGCACCATCGCCAGCATTCTAAGATTGAGCGTAGATGGGACCTGTGACCGGAACTGAAGGGACCATAGCCCCGTGGATGAGGGGTTGAGGTCACGGACTCACCGAGTTGTGAGTTATATCACAAGTCGCCGGGATTGTACACCCCAAATTGCAGAAGATCCGCGATTCTCGCCGCCACGTTCTGGCCTGAAGCCATATCTCAACCCACCCGCCCTTCTCCCGCGAACCCCTTCCTGATACACTCACCCCGTGCCACGTACGTGCTAACCATGGTAATGGCCCAGCGGAGGATAGAAGTCGGTGGCTCCCAACGAGACATCAGAGCTTTCCCAGGAGGATCCCCACAACTGGGGAGTGGACGGCTCCTCGCCGATCGTCACGCCGGGCGCGGCGCTGTCCTACTACCGCCAGTTGATGGGCGGGACCGTCGATCTGGCGCTGCCAGACTTGCTGGTAGCAACGTTCCAGGCAACGGCCCTGCGTCACATGGCCGGCGTCATTGGCACGGAGGTAGTCGACCGATGGCCAACCCCCATCTTCTGGCCACTGGCCCATTGCAGATTCCGGGAACGGGAGATGGCCATCGCCAGGCTACCGATCGGCGCACCCGCTGCGGCGGGAGCCATAGAACTGATGATCTCGGCAGGCGTGCGAACCATCCTGCTCGTCGGGTCGGTAGGAAGCCTTCAGCCCGATCTGCCCACAGGGTCCCTGGTGATCGCAACCAGCGCCGTGCGGAGTGAAGGCACGTCCTACCACTACCTGGCAGCAGGAGAAGCGGCGCACGCATCGCCGGACCTCGTCGACGCGCTGGTATCCGTGGTGGCCACCCGAGACATCGCGGCGGCATCAGGCCCGGTCTGGACGACGGACGCTCCATATCGGGAGTGCGCCGCGACCGTCGCGCGCCTTCGAGGAGAAGGGGTCCTCGGGGTGGAGATGGAGGCGGCCGCTCTGTTCGCCGTCAGCTTGCACCGTGGTGCGCGCGTCGCCTTAATCGCGGCTGTCTCCGACGAACTGGGCGATGAATGGCATCCCGGATTCCATACCCTGGCATACCGCCGGGCCATCCTCACTGCCGCCGATGTCGCCCTGGACGCGGCATTTCGCGCATCAACTACCCCCTTTCTTTAACCCGCAGACCCCAGAACCGGTCCGCTTCTTGCACCTACTGTCTCCGCAGAGTCTGCGAGGGCGGCCTGGGCTGACCCCCGGCGCTACACGCGATTTCCCCAGGCCCATCGCGCTGCTCATATCTATATGGTTGTACTTGTCGAGGTAGTTCATGTCCGCCCTGAGAAAGAGCGAAGAGGATATCGTCCGCCTTCGCAGTGACGACGATATTGAGGCCTACAGGTATGCTCTGGCGGGCCATGGGCCTCAGCACGAAACTATAGTCGAGGTCGACCCGGACGACGACCTCACCTCCGTGCGAAGCAAGCTGGAAGGCTCCAGACTACCACGCGCAGTGGTCATCATCCCTTCCGATGCCAAGACACTTCGTGAGGGTCTCGAATTCCGCGTACTGAGGCGGCTGCAGCGGGAGTTGGGTCTGGACATGGTCATCGTCAGCCGCGACATAAACCGCCGCGGACTGGCCAAGGAGAATGGCTTTCACCACATCTATAGCACCCTGCAGGGCTATTACCACAGTAAGGACTCTGGAGTTACCCATACGGAGGGTGCCACTTTTACCGCCCCGGAAGAGTTCAATCCCTCCCTCGGAATCAGTAGGTGGGGGATCGTCATCGGGGGAATCCTCGCGGCTATCCTCGCGGTGATAGCCTACGTGACGGTGCCGGTTGCCAGCGTGACCGTATACCCGGAGTCGCAGGTGCTGTCACGCGACGTCGAGGTGCTGGTGGAGACCGGCGGCCCGAGCGTAGATCTCACCGCGCAACGTCTCACCGCTCAGGTCCTGACCCAGCAGGTACAGGTGCAGGGCACCATGAACGTCAATGAGGTTGCCCCTGCTCCGGGGAACCCACCGCAGCAGGCCAACACCATCACGCTCCAGCTTCGTGACGCGCTGCGCAACAAGCTGCTGCAACAGGCTACCGCGCAGCTGACCCAACAGCTGAAAACACAACTTCAGGGTTACGAGTCACTGCCGCAGCAGGCTATCCAGGTGCAGGTTGTCAGCGAGCGGTATGACCACAGCGTGGGCGACAACGCGAGTGAACTCACCGGCTACATGGACGTGAAGGCCACCGGGCTCGCCTTCAATAACAACGACTTCAACAAGCTGGTCTACTCGCTTTGGTCCCAGGATATCCCGAATGGCTACGCGTCACCGGGTAGTCCCCAGTTGACGCCGCCTGCGGTGGTGAGCGTGGAAGGCCAAGTCATGACCCTGAAAACGACGGCCTCCGCCACGGTCGAGCGAGCGGTGGACGCCAGCACAATCACCAACGCCGCGCGCTGGCAATCGCCGTCCGCTGCCCAGAAAGCCATCGATGCCCTGGGGACCTTTACTCGGCCCGCTCAGGTAGTCCTGTGGCCAAGCTGGGCCGGCCGTGCCTTCCGCGTCCAGGTAAAAACAGCCACGTCCACGGGGGCAACAGCAACCCAGCAGCGACCAGCGGTCTCGAGCGCTCCATGATCCAAAATAGGGAGCGGGCGCAAAGATGACGCCGGCTCCCACAGTATCCCCCTGCTCTGGTTGGGACGATATGATGCGTCGAGCACGGCTACATGCTATTATGTTTGCCGGTAAGCTTCGCAGTCCCTTCCATGCCCCGCCCGGCACTACTCCATGGAGAAGAGATCCTTTGGGCAAGGCCGACTTGCACATCCACAGCGATGTCAGCGACGGCATGGCATCGGTCGACGAGATCATGGCCCACGTTCAGGAGAACACGGATCTCGACGTCGTCGCCATCACAGACCACGACGCCGTCGCAGGGGCACTGCAAGCGCTGCGGTGGGTGGAATACCACCCCGGCTGCCGCGTCAAGGTCATCTTCGGCACCGAGATTACGACCGCACTGGGTCGCCACATTTTGGCCTACTTCTTCCAACCGCCCTATCCCACTGACATCTTGCCCAGGGGCCGAAGTTATCGCAGCACTATCGACTTGATCCACTCCATGGGCGGGATAGTCGCGGTCCCTCATCCCACTGTCCTGTGGACTCCAAGCGGGGGCTACCGGCAAATCAAGTCG
>JAJYKO010000062.1 GCA_021788565.1 Chloroflexota bacterium | reverse complement strand
CGATCATGGATCCGGTGAGGGCGCGGTGGTTGGCGTCGCGGTCGCGGTCGCGGTCGCGGTGGAGGCGGCGGTTGGCATCGGGGCTGGGAGGGCAGGGGTGTCGAAAGAGCCGTCCCAGCTACCGTTCTGGTAGAGAGCGTAGATCAGCCGGTCACCGCTCCGAATCATCCGGCCGCCGGCGAACTCCTGAACCGCGCCACCCAGCTACCGTCCCTCTGGAGCACGAGGATCTGATGCGTGTCTTCCCGCCACAGCATCAGTCCGCCCTCGAAACTCTGGACCACCAGCGGGACGTGGGCCGCGGCTGCCTGAGGGGGACCAAGCTGGCTTGCCACCCCTGGATTGCCTTGATAAGTGGCGCCGAAGCTGCCAAAGGGACCCGTCTCGGGGCCAGCCGGGGGAAGCGTAGCGGTCGACTTCGGTGTTTCCGTGGCCGTGGCGGTAGGTACAGGCATTTGAGCGGGCGTGGCCGTGCCCACGGCGGCCGGCACGAGTGTCGAGGTCCGGGCCGCGGTCGGCGTGGTAGCGGGCACGACGGTGCCCATCGGCGTCGCCGTAGATGTCGATGAGGAGGTCGGCAGAACGGTTGGCGACGCCGTGCCCGGTGCCCGCGCGGTGGCTGTGGCAGCCGGTGTGGGGACCGGAGTTGCGGTGAGCGTCGCCGTGGCCGTCGGCGCAGTTTCGGCCGTGGGGGCGGCCGTGGCCGTCGACGTTGTCGGCGAGCTCGCCGTGGCCCTCGGTGTGATCGTTTCGGTCGCGGTGGGTGTCGGCGTAGGCGTTCTGGTTGCGGTGGCCGTGGGCGAAGCCGTATGTATGCTGACCAAGGGCGGCGACGGGATGGCAGCGACCGTAAACGGGGTCGCCGACGGAGTTGGCGTGAGGGTAGCCGAAGTCGTCGTGGAAGGGACGGCGCCCCGCGTTGCCTGCGTTGCCAGCAAAACGGGCGATGCCGGCACGACGCCCGGGAACCGCATTGCCATCGGGGGCGCGGCGCTCTCGGAGCCAGCGGGCTTCAGGCTGAGGGTGTACTGTTCCGACGAGACGAGTTGCCGAGAGGGCTTGATCACCATGGTGTCGCCCCGCCAGGCGACGGTGACCTCGACGGCGGGTTCGATCCGCACGGATCTGGCAACACTTTCCCGATCGATCGGGGTCGTGAACTGTACGTCGATGGCTGGCTCGCCCCGATCGTCATATAGGTAGGCGGCCGCAACAGCGGGGCTAACACCGACGTTCGGAAGACCCGTCAGATGCGCCGCAATCACAAGAACGCTCAGCACCAGGGCTGCCACGGCGGGGCGCGGCAGCCAGAGCAGAGGAACCGCCCATTGGCGCTTCGATTCCCTCTTGGACCTCAGTAGCGCGGCGACCCGGCGGTCCAGGCTTGTCGGAACCGGTTCTGTCTTCCTCGCCCGCACGGCTTCGTCCAGCCAGGCGTAGTCGGCTAGCAGCTTCTGGCAGGATGAGCAACCCTCCAGATGCTCCTCGATCCGGCGATGCTCATCGTCTCCTGGTGTCCCGTCCAGGTATGCCGAGAGGTCGGCAGGGCGGACTGCGTGTTCTCCCATAACCATTCCCTCGTGATTTCCGTCGAGCGCGTGCGTCTCTTACAACGAACGTGGACGCCGAGGGTAACACTTCCAATCTGAAGAAAGGCGTCGGGCTGAGCCGAGGTATTCGTTTGGCAGCCCCGTCCCGGGTAGGGCGAAACCATTCTCAACCCTGAGCGTAGTAAAGGGTGGAATCGACTGTTCGAATCGAGGGGACCATGCCGTGCGTCTTGGAGGACAGATGAAGCGTGTTTCCGTCCACCTCCCGGGCGCCGGCTCCGGCTGGAGGCACGGGTGCTGACGCTCCCACTCATCGGCGAATTCGATGGGGCCACCCTGGCACAAGCGGCCATCTTCTATCCCTAATCCGCAGGTTCGTTTGTAGCAGCCCTGGACGACGCGAGGCGCGGTCGTGATTGCCCGCGATCCCCGGTGTTTCGGGCGGCATTGCCAAGAACTGGTAGTGCCCCGGACAGTCCAGCCGTCCGAAGAAGTGTGGACGGCTCGGCTGTTCTTCTCCTTCCGACCGCGCCAGGGCGAGCTACGCCCTCCCCTAAGGGGCAAAGCGGGAACCGGAGACCCCTTGGGTGGCTTAGCCCGTGGGCCAGGCGGCGAGCCTGAGCCGGCTGAGCCCCGGCGCTACTATCCCCTCCAGCAGCCAGCGGTGCAGCCGGATGAAGGCGTCCCGAGCATGGTGTACCACCCGGCCCACGTGGTTGAATATGGCAAAGCGCAGCCGCTTCGGCCTGGCATTGCGATACTCGGAGTCCAGGGCAGTGGCCTTCATCAGTACCAGCAGGTTGGCGGTGAGGACCTGGAGCCGCAGCCAGGCGGCGTCAGCCCCGAACTTCCCGCTGGGGTACACCCCGGCCGCCAGCTCATCCTTCAATATGTGGTGGGTGTGCTCCACGGTGCCAGCCTTGCCCCGCTGCCACTCCAGGAGGGACTGGCCCTCCGTGTCCCAGTCGTTACTCACCACGGCGAAGGTCTTCACCTTGTTCCCGTCACTGAAGAGCACTCCCTGAGGAGAGCGGACCCGTATGGCCAGGTAGCGGTAGGGACGCGTATCCTTCTTCTCCCCCTGCCTGCTCGGCACATACGGCACCTCTGCCCACTCCCGAACGAATCCGCCCTTCTCCTCCCCCCAGAACTGCCAGTCCTGAGGGGAGAGCTTGCAGACCTCAGCATGCAGCTGCCTACTCATGTCGGCGCTGACCGCGAACTTCCAGCCCCGCTGGTTCCAGTGGTCCAGCACATCGGTCTCATACGCCGCCGAGTCGGACCGCACCGAGACAACCCACCCCTCGGGGTGCGCGGGCAAGCTGCCGTGCGCCTCGTCCACCAACTCGGCGATCCCCTTGCCAGGGGGCACGTTGCCGTCGCGGAACTGGTCTGCCAGCACCAGCTCCGTCTCGGCCCAGGTCACGATCAGCGGCCCGTAGCCCCGGAAGCCCTCATAGGTCATCAAGGCTTCCCGCTTGCTCGACTCCACGAAGTGGGCATCCACGTCCATGGTGAAATCCCGATCCGGACTCACCGCCGAGACGTAGGCCCGCAGACTCTGTCGCACCAACTCCCGAAGGCCCTCCAGCCCCGCCGACTCGCGCGGTATGAAGCTCCCCTGGGCCGGCCGCTCGGCCATCGCCTTCTCGTCGTGGAACCGATCCAGAAAGGAGCGCGCTGTGGAGGGGGGCGGGAGCTCATGTCCCACCATCGCCTCCAGACCCAGGTCGGCCCGCAGGGTGCCGAAGTCCTCCGGGCACTCCCCTCCCAGGGCCGAGAGGATCACGAAGCTCTCCACCATCTGCCCCTGTCCCAGCCCCTTGGGGTTGGCCTTGGCGGGAAGCACCCGATCCGCCCTCCCGATCACCCCACTACGCCGACCAGTCTCCACCAGGAGCACCACCCCCGCATGGGCGCTCACCTCCTCCTCAAGTCCGCCCTCGAACCCTATCTCCACTCCCTCGGGCAGCAGCTTGCTCTTCCGCACGGCACACCTCCTCTAACCGGGCCAGTGTACCGGGCTCGCCGGAAAGCTGCATCCAAGAGGAAGATGCCACTGCTCAGCAGCCTTCCGCCGTTCACCCCTCAGGTGAAGCCCCACACACGAATCTGCGGATTGGGGTTCTATCTGGTGGCCTTCGCGATGCTGAGCGCCCTGGGAGCGGGTCCCGCGCTCCTGCTTCCCAGGCGGCTGACCCCATTCGCCTGGGCTCTCGCTCCGTACCTCGGCTACTCTCTCCTGGTATCGGGAAGTTCCCTGATCGTGGCGGCGGGAGGGACAGTACTGCTCGCCCTGGTCCCTTGCGCGCTGCTATCGGCCATTATCCTCGTCTTCGGGCTTCCTTTCGTGGTCGGAAGCCGCTCGGTGCCATCCTTCGCGTCTGTCGTCCCGGTGTTGCTGCTCTCGGTACCGTCCTACAGCATCACAGCGCTGGCGATGGCCAGGCAAGGAACGCTGGGATACGTGGGCCCGCTGATCGATCCCTGGACACTTATCCGCTCATCGGAGTGGCTGAAGTTCCACCCGGCGCCGTTGCTCAGCCCTACCTGGTACAGCAACTTTCCTCCCCTGGATGGTTGGGCAGAACCGGGGGCTCGCCTCGCGGCGGTATCCGGAGACCCGTATTTCGTCCTGCAGCGCGGGGTTCGCTACTGGGAATCGGCTATCGGGATCCTCCTCAGATGGGACTCGGCTCTGGTGTTCCGGTCGGCCCAGGCGTTCCTGCTCTCCCTCGCCGGTCCCGCGACCTATCTCTTCTGCCGAGGCCTCTTAGGCGCGAGCAAGCGAGTCGCCCTGTTCGCCGGCGTTCTGGTCGCTTTGAACGGGACGAACCTCTACTGGATCTCTCTGGGCCACCCGGGGCAGGCGGCTTTTGGTCCGCCCTCCTTCCGGTTGCCGTCGCTCTCGCCCTGATATTCCTCGAGGAGGGGTCGGTCGTCCCGGCTGCCCTACCCGTGGCAGCCCTCCTCGCCAGCTACTATCAGGCTGCCCCGCTGCTGGTGGCCCTAGTCGGGCCACCCGCCCTATGGGGCCTGGCCAGGTCCTCGAACCGCCGGCAAACGCTTGGTCGAGCGCTCATCCTGTCCGTTGTCCTCGTGTTCCTGGACTTGCCCGACCACGTTCGGGCCGCCATATTCCAGTTCACGGGCCAGCTCTTTCGGACGGTAGGCTACGGGAACCCGGGCTTTCCGTCTCCCAGGGAAGCGCTCGGCACGGTCCTGACGCCGGGCGCGATCGACCTTGCCAGGGGACCGCAGGGATCGGTGGCCCTGAGCCCGGGACTTCCTCCCGATGCCGTTCTGGCAGTTACGATCCTGGGTCTTGGCCTGGCTGCCGGCGGGCTGCTGGCTACCGATAAGGCGGGCACTCTTCGCCCGCTGGCGTTGGGGCTTGGCCTGGCGTTGGCCGCGCTCTACGGCATGAACTACCCTTATGGGTTCAACAAGGCCCAGGCCATGGCGGCCTTTCTGCCGGCGTCGGCCGTTGCCCTGGGCGCGAGGGATCTCTCGCGGCTCGTCAAGCCGCTGGTCCCGGTGATAGCGGCGTCCTGCCTGGCGATAACAGGCCTGGCAGGCGCGAACCTGGTGGTCGCCGAGAGCCCCTTCTGGTTGCCATCGCAGAACGACTGGGCACCGGCGATCTGGGAAGGCGCGGGGCTCTCTGGTGCCGTCCCTGTGAATACCCCAGTGCGGCTCTCCCCATTTCTGCAAGCCGGTAGGGAGATCACAGCCATGACTGCCTACTTCCTACGAAACCAGAAGATGGTGGGCGCATACAGCCAGGAGGGGCTCGGGGGAGGGTGGGGAATGGGCGGGAGCCTGGTGCTGCTGCCGAAGTCGCGGAGCGCCAGGCAGGCTGCTCCGGAGGTGGAGGTGCTGGATCAGAGCGAGATCTCCGCCTTCCGAGGGTTCCTCCCACAGGACCTCATCTGGTCCGACGAGCTCGTTGCCGCCTACCGGCACCCCAACCCGGGGCCTGACCAGATCCTTATTGACGGGTCTGGCGGGCGCACCTCGTCCCTGCCGGCGGAGTTGCCCGTGACCATGCGCCCCGCTTTGCGGAGCGGGCCCGCGGGTGGCAGCCTCCTGGCGACTTTCTCCGTGCAGCAGGGCACGACGGGGGTGCTCGTCACCTGGAATGGGGGCCAGCGGCTCCTCACGCTAAGTCCCGGTCTCGACGTGCGTTCCCTGCCCGCGGACGCCGAGGGCACTACTCTGACGTTGCAGGGGGGTAGGGCTGTGTTGATGGCGGTCGCTTATCGGCCGGGGGCGCCCGATAGTGGCCTTGCGGAGGACTATCCCCACTCGGCGGCCGTCGTAGCATCCACCACGGTAGGAAAGAGTATCGTCACTCGACTCGCCTACTTCGACGCCGCGATCCCCGGTGGGGCAAGCCTGGATATCTACGGCTCCAATTTGACCGATCACCCGGGCTGGTTCCATCTTCCTACCGTCGAGGACGGGTACCTCCGCCAGATGGAGGTGGACCTGGACCCGGCGACCCTGTCCCCGAGGATCATCTCGAATGGCGAGGAGGTCAAGGACTCTTTTACCAGCCCCGCCAAAGAAGGCCGTAGTCTTCCCGATGGCGAGTACGTGGCCTATCTGACAGTCATCGCAGGTTCAGGCTCCTCCGAACCGCGGCGGATACCCCTGTACCGCTATCGGCTCCAGGACGGCTCGGTCATGGACTTCGAACAATTCCCGCTATCGCTGGCCTGGGCCGGCCCAGGCCAGGACCAACCACAAGTAATGGCCAACCACAAGTAATGGCAAGGAAGGAACAATGAAATGAACACGGTGTTCGACATAGATCTCTTCGCATCGATCACACCTAAACCTCGGGTCGTGAGACCCTGGGAGGCCCTGCGTGGCCGCGTCGCCGCGGTGCGTACGCGGCCTGAAACGGTAATCGAAGACACGGCGCGTGTGATGGAGCTTGCCGGGCTGCGCCAGGCCCTCAATCCAGGGAGCCGCACCATACTGAAGGACAATATCTCGTGGCACTTCCCTTTTCCAGCCGCCAATACGACTCCCTGGCAGCTGGAAGGCGCGATAGTAGCTCTCCGGGCGGCCGGCTACGAAGAGTTGGTCTGCGTGCAGAACAAGACGGTGGTCACCAACGCTTTCAAGGGCGAGGATCTGAACGGGTATCTGCCGATCTTCAAGGCGTACGACATCCCCGTGCTGTACAACTTCAGGGACGAGGACATGCGCTGGGTGAACTATCGGCCTAAGGCCGAGATGCCCGCGCTGAACAAGGTCTTCCCCGAGGGTATCCGCATCCCGGACTACTTCATCGGCGAGAATATCGTCCATCTGCCAACCATGAAGTGCCACATCTACACGACCACGACCGGAGCGATGAAGAACGCCTTCGGCGGCCTGCTGAACACCAAGCGACACTACACGCACTCCTGGATCCACGAGACGCTTGTGGACCTGCTCGCCCTGCAGCAGGAGATCCACTACGGGCTGTTTGCCCTGATGGACGGCACCACAGCGGGCAATGGACCCGGGCCCCGCACGATGTGCCCTGAAGTGAAGAATGTGATGCTCGCTTCGGCAGATCAGGTGGCCATCGACGCGGTGGCGGCGAAGATGATGGGCTTCGATCCCTTGAGCATTCCCTACATTCGCCTGGCGCACGAACGCGGGCTGGGCGTGGGCGACCCGCGCGAGATCGAGATGCAGGGCGACGACGTCTCCGGTGAGAGCTGGAACTTCCACGTCGGGGATAACGGAGCCAGCAGGGTTAGGGACGTGATCTGGTTCGGGCCGCTGAAACGCATCCAGAACCTATTCATGAGGACGCCTCTGGTAAACGTCTTCATACTGGGCTCCGAGCTGTATCACGACTACTATCGGTGGCCGCGACGCGATCGCAGAACCTTCGAACGGTGGCTCGCCGAGACGGACTGGGGGAAGCTCTTCCTGCGACACCGCGAACAGGGGACGGCGACAGGAAGGGCTTGCACAGCGTGAGGGGATCATGACGGTGCCGTCGTCATCGACGGCCCGGGCTAGCCGGCCGCCGCTATCGGGGGCTGCCCCTCTTCCATCAGCGTGGTGCTCTCTACCGCGATGCTAAGGCTCACGCCGAGAGCGTCCAGGATCCGTTGTGCCCTCTCGAGGCTGATCCCGCGATACCCACGTTGCTCATCCCGACATACAGCGGACTGACTAACTCCTGAGCGCCGCCCCAGTTCGTGCTGCGAGATTCCGCTTGCGACGCGCAACCCCACGAGCAGCGGGCCGATCTGGGTTAGTCGCTGGACTCGAAAGAGGCGCTGGCGAAGCTGGTTCTCGTAAAGCGCCACATCCTGGGCCAACTGTTGCTGAAACCGCCTCACCGGTTCCATTGCGTGCCTTATCCGCTCTTCAGAAAGCCCGGCCATCTTCAGAGATACGCTCTGCTCTTCCGCCAGCTGCCTATCTATATTCAGGCGGCGGAGAACCGCCAGATACTCCGCGTCGTTCTTGATCATGATGTTTCCCCCGTAATTGTGACCTCGCCCTTATGACGACGAACGTAGACCCTAAAGGTAACGCCTTGGCTGTGAAGAGGCATAAGGGCCGGAGGTGCCCCTGCTGGTAGCCGACGAGGTTGGCGGAACCAGGCTAGGGAGTGGGCAGAGGCGTTGGAGACGCCGAAGCTAGCGCGTTGTACCGGATTCGGTCGCCTAGCGGCACGGGGCCGTACGGGTCAGTGCCTCCAGGAGCCAGATACCAGTAGACGGTATCGTCGTATATGGCGGTGCTGGGGATATTTCCGTTGTCGCCCAAGAAGAACTTCTCTATTAGTCCGTCGAAGGAGTTCTGGAAGGGAACGTTGTCCGCTATTTGCCACCGGTTGACGGACGTGTCGCGCCCCTGGGTGAGGGTCTGGTCGTGGAACCCGTGCCGGAAGAGCTGGGTGTTGCCCCAGGCGTATCCGAAGTAGCCCTCCGAGCCGGTACCCAGATCGGACGGCCACTTCTCTCCATCGACGAAGAATTTCTCGTTGCCCTCTCCCCACCACTTCTTCGGGTCCGGGTTCCACACGTGCAGCGCTGTTCCGACGTACCGTCCCTTCCCCTGGGTGACCAGGAGCGTCCAATCCATCGCCATCCCCTGAGCCTTGGGTGGGAAGGTATCCCGATGCCACTTGGCGTGGAACCTGCCCAGGGTTTCCGGCGGCTGAGTCAATGGCGCTCGGGTTATGCTGAAGTCGATCGTGTGGCTGGAGGAGCCATCGTTGACGACCTGAACCAGGGCGCCGTTGCCAAACGGCATGTACCAGTACGAGTAGAAGCCGTCTGGAGTCATGCCCATGGGCAGCGACTTATAGTAGTTCACTCCGGGAGCCGTCCCAAAGAAGTCCCCGAGGGGAACCCAGACGCTGGGGCTCGTCTCGCCGTCCCACTTCATCTGGAGCGCCAGATCACGAAGGGTCATCCAGTTATCTGGTTGGGGTTGCGGATCGAGTTTGATCTTCAGGGAAGTTATTGCCCCCGAACAGCCCAGGTTTGCCAGGGTAGCGGTTTGCCCGGGCCCGACCGTGATGGCTCCAGTTTCAGTGGTTTCCCCTGACCTGTGGCCACCCGGATCAGAGCCGAGGCCGTGTAGAAGCAGGTCGTTGACGGATTGCAGCGCCGTCCTGCCCTCCGGCGAGAGGCTGCTTTGAAACGAGGGCAGCACGGTGCCGCTCGGATAGGTGGTGTAGGTGAACTGGTAGAACTGGCCCCAGCCCGGGCCGGCTACCACCTTGGCGGATTTCTGGAAGGGGATCGGCACATAGGAGTTGTACCCGCCAGCGGCGACGTAGACCAGGCCGGGATACACGAAAGGAGGGTTCTGGAGGTTAAAGTAGTCACGGAAAGGCAGGTCGATGGCGGGCAGCGGGGCTCCGTCGAGATAGATCTTGACGTGACCTTGCCTCGGGTCCGCCGACCAAATGCGCCATATCACCCCGGGACCGTTGATCTCGGCCAGCACGGAGCTGCCATCGCTCTCCTTTTGAACGACCCCGCAGCAGTCCCACCTGTTGGCGTCCCAGTTGATGTAGCTGTTCGTCGCGGGATCGTACTTGCGCGCCCGATCGTAACTCGAAGCCAGCGCGGTCTTCTCGCCGGATTCCGGCAGTGAGGCCAGACCCTCCAGGTCGACCATCTTCCTGGTCAGGTCCGCGTAGGTGAAGGTGGCGGGGGGCGCGGAGATCGGGTCGGCGCCTTCCGCGGTCGATGGGTCTGGAGTCGGCACTGCATCGTTGGCAGAAGCTACCGTGCTCACTGCAAGCAGTGTGATCGTTAGAAGAAACAGGCTTCGGACTACGCGCAACCGACCAAATATGGCCAATCTCATCACCTGCCAAACCCGCACATGCAAGCCCTTGGTCGCACGAACCTGAGGCACGGTTCATATGGAGGGGTAGATAGAGTTACAGTTGACGCATGTAGCGTCGGGGCTTGTCCCCGACGGGCTACCCGTCGCCCACGAGGGGCGACGCTACAATTGTTACCACCGCCCTGAACCATGCCGAACCTGATCCCGGCAAGAACGAGTCCTGCGAATGCGCAGCCTCATTGGGGATAACTGTAACCGGACAGTGCCGAAGGAACACGCCGCTGCTGCAGTCCTGTGAAACGATTCCCGGCCTCGAGCGTAGTAGAGAATGTAGTCGTGGTTAGCACACCGCATCCGAGGGAAAAGGATCCTCAATCGCGAAGTCCGCAGGCATTGAGAGGCAGTAACGTTGGCACGCAGAATCGAAGCCCTGAGGGGACGCACCGCAACTGGGCCCCACAACTTCCTAGCCGGCACCAGCCACCAGAGGGGTGCAAGCACCCGGCGTCGCCCCGCACTGGCCAGGTACATCGTCCTCCTCGATCTGTTCGCCCTGATCTTGGCCTCACTTCCGGCGCTGATCCCCCTGACCGCTCCGGGCTACGTCCATCCGGCCCTGCTGATCCAGTTCGCGACTTCGGTCGACCTAGTAACGGCGACGAAGGCCGTCTTTGGAATCAATCTCATCCTGGCGGGCATCGGAGCGTACCTCCTCTCGAGGCAGGTCCTCCGCCATCGCGGAGCCGCCCTCTTCTCCGGCCTGCTGTACATGTACGCCCCCTTCACCCTTGTGGAGATCTACGTGCGGAGCAACCTGGCCGGATTAGCGGGTCTGGCGCTGCTGCCCTTCGTTCTGGTTACCTTTCTCCGGCTCTGCGAGCGCCCAAGCATGGCGCGAGCCGGAGTCGGCGCGGCTGTGCTGGCCGCGCCGATCCTCGCGCACCACGACACCGGTGCGATCGCGGCCGGAATGGCGGTGGCGCTTGTGGCCTTCCATTTCGTGCGGAGGCGCGACCGCAGAGTGCTCGCCTTCGCCGCGCTCGCCCTGACACTGGCCATCGGGGCGACATCCTTTTACTGGGTTCCGATACTGCTGGAGACGCCGTGGTACACGCACGCGGAGTCGCTTTTCACCAGGCTCCAGGACTTCCATCTCCACTTCGTGGATCCCCTCGGAGACCAGAACAACGTGAGCGGGCAACTGTACGACCGCTTCGGTTACTCACCCGATCTCCTCACTCGATTCGGGCCCTTCGACCTCCACCTGGCCTATCCATACGGCTCCCCACCCTTCAAGCTGAGCCTCTTCCAGGGCGTGCTGTTGCTGGTGTCCGGGGTCGCGCTAAGCGGGCGCAGAACGCGCCCGCTTCACGTCGTCTCCCTCTACCTGCTGGGCTTGGTGTTCTTCTTCCTGACCCTAACCTGGTCAAGGCCGGTCTGGGAGGCGATCCCTATCTACTACTTTCTCCAATTTCCCTGGCAGCTGACCGAGCCCGTGGGGTTGTGCCTGGCCGTGGTGGGGCCGTGGGCTATGCTGTCCGTCCCAAGGCCTGGAAGCTCTGGCCCGACACTGCTCATCCACGAGACTGCTGTGTTGGTTCCAGGGGGACGAGCGTCGTCTCTTCCCGGACGGGAGTGGTTGGTGCTCTCTCTCATGGGGCTCGCCGGGGTAGCCTCGTCACTCTGGATGCTTCCAATGTGGGGTTCCCGGTAGAGGTACAGAGCGGCGCGGACTTCGACTCGGTCCGTCCAGGATTTTGAGGATTCCTTGAGAGGGGGGACAGAAATCTTGACACATTGCTGAGATCTTTCACTATGTAATAGTAGGCTCGATGACGATCTGATCGACACCTTGAGTCCTCTGGTAGATGCCCACGAGATCATGGTCGTGGACGGCTCGCGGTACGCGAAGCGTGGATGGAAATGAAAGAGCAGCGATTCATCACCTCTTACACTGCGTCTCAGTGGGCTTGTCGGCGCCTGCCATCATCACCTAAGAAGCCGGAGGTGAGACTCAATTATCTGGTTGTTGATGTTCGTTGATGATATTCTATACCGGCGGCAGATTCTTCAAGTTGTTCGGGCTAACCTATGAGCTCGCTTTCGGTTACGGGGTCCGCCACACGTCGAGCCGAGCTATTCGCCGGCAGCGCTAGGTGGGTACGGCCGTCCCTCGCGGTGCTGGCCTTGGCCGGCCTTGCCGTGGGCCTCGGGAACGTCGGGCGGCACGCCGACTCCGTCGCGGTCTTGGCCAACGCCCTCACCTGCGGCTGGCTCGCCGCGATCGCGATCTCTCTGATCGTGAATAGGCAACTGGGCCTGTCCAGAGCGGTGGTTCTCATCTGGCTGGCCATCGGCGTCCTTCGGGCAGCCGTATCCCTATGGGGAGCCCCCGTCGGTTGGATTCTCACCGAGTCCATCGAGGCGAAAGGCCACTTCGCCGCGAGCCAGGCCCACATCACGGACCTCGGCTTCCAGGCGGGCGAGGTGCCTGCTCACCTCATCAACGACACCAGGAATTTCAATTTCAGAAGCAATCGAGAGGGGGATCCGGACAGGGCCACGCTCCCAGTCACGGTCGACGCTAAGGGTTACGTGGTGGGGCAGGGCGCGCTCGTCATATCGAGCTCCAGCCCGATTCGCATCACCGTGGGCTCCGAGGTCACGGAGCTGCGACCGCCCATAGCGGGGTACGAGCGAGGCATCTCGGTGGCCCAGGAGACTCCGATCGAGATCGCCATGGCCCCCCTAATCCGCAGATTCGTTTTGCAGAAGCGCCCGTTTCCGGCCTCACGACGGACGAAAAGACTCATCTGCCGAATCACCCAACGGGTGAACACTCGGAATG
>JAJYKO010000061.1 GCA_021788565.1 Chloroflexota bacterium | reverse complement strand
CGTCGCGAACCAGATTGCCACGTAGGCCGCGCCGCCGCTCATCCAGATCTGGCCATTCGACTGATCGCGCCAGAATCTGATGGTGCGCATCATCAGCCATCCTACGACGAGGCCGCCCAGCAGGGCAACCGGCGCAATCTCGATGAAGAGCGGATCCAGCAGCTGTCGTGGATTGGCGGCGAGTGCCGCAACCGAGAGCAGCACGATTGACGCCGTGTAGACGATGGTTCGCGTCAACCGAACCTGCTGCGGGCGCGTTCGTCGATAGATTGCCCAGGCGACGACGCCCAATATAATCAGCAGCGACACATACGGCGAGGAGCCACCGGATTGCATAGAGCCTGACTCCTTTGCTTCGCGTTGAACGCATAAAGGTTACAGAGCGCTGAGGCGCCCTGAGCACAACACTCTAGTATAGCGCAGGAGCTGGGAGGGGAGGGGAAAGATCAGCGGCCTCTAGCCCGGCGGTATGCCTCGTCATGAATGCCAAGGGCAATAAAGGTCACAACTTGAGCCGCGTCGTCGATCTCGTAAACCAGGCGGTAGGCGACACCGCGGAATGTAAATCCACGGGCTCGTAGATGAGACAGCTCGCCTTTCTTCTTCTCGCCCGCAGCCTTTGGATCACGGACAATGGTTGGGATGTGGTCCGTGATGAGCTGTACCGCGAGCGACGGATTGTGCTTGATTATCCCGTTCAAGTCCTCGACAGCTGAGCTGGTAAACTCAAAATCGTAGCCCACGGCCGACTAAGCCAGCCCCAACTTCGCTTTGGCAGCACCAAGCACTTCGGCACCCGGGACCCGCTCTTCGGAGAGCCGCCTCTTGAGAATCTCATTCTCCTCAGGACCGCCCAGCAGTGGAACCCCTGCCTGAACGGCCAACTGCCTCTCCAGGCTGGCCAGCAGGTCCAGCAACTCCGCGCGGTCTCGTGCGAGCTCCACCAACCCGTCCAGGGGCACCACAGCCATGTCCTCGTGCTCACCGAAGCGGAGAGCGTACACCCTACCCTCCTCCCCCACCTCGCGGTGGATCTCATCGGCCTTCTTTTTTAAGTCACTGACGGTCACGCTCTTTCTCTTCGCCACTGACGCTAAATCTATCACGAGGACCTCCCCTTTGGTCCATATCCGATTCGTACGCATGCCGTATTCTTTGCGTTCTCATCTTAACATCGGTGTGACCTGATGGCAAGTTCAAGGGAAGAGCGTGCCGCAACCCGTCTTGACTTCACCGCAAGGGGCCCGCATAGTAGGAGTGGGGTTCGCTCGGGCCGCGACCGGCTGGAGAAGAGCTCAACCTGGGTTGCGCGACGAGGGAGGTAGCGGTGGGACGGGTGATCCTGGTGCGACACGGAGAGACGGAGTTCAACCGGACCGACCGATTTCGGGGGCGGATCGACGTGCCGCTGAACGAGACCGGGCTGTGGCAGGCCGAGATGGCGGCTCGCGCCATCCGCGAGCGGTACCACGTCTCGGCCGTCTACGGCTCTCCGCTCTCCCGTGCCATGAAGACCGCGGAGCCGATAGCCCGCGAGGCGGGGCTGGTCGCCCGCCCTCTGCCGGGGCTGCTGGAGTTCAGCTACGGCGAGTGGGACGGCAAGAGCTACGAGGAGGTAGCGAGGGAGTACCCGGAGCAGTACCGACTCTACCTCACGGAGCCGCAACGGGCGCAGATTCCAGGCGGTGAGAATCTCGGCGACTTCCGGCGGCGCGTGGCGGCGGCCGTCGAGCAAGCCATCTCGAGCCACCCCGACGAGACCATTATCCTGGTTGCGCACCGTCTGGTGTGCCGGATGATGGTCTGTTACCTGCTCGACCTGGGAGACGAGAAGCTTCCGCGGCTGGAGGTGGACAACGCCTCCATCAGCCTCTTTGAGAGGCGAGAGCCCGAGGGATGGGTGGCGCTGCTGCTGAACGACACCTGCCACCTCCGTCAGTGATGAGTAATGAGTGCTGACGGCTGATGACTGATGACACTATTCGTGTCCTGATCGCCTCCAATTATGCGGTGACTCGGGCGGGGCTTCGAACGATCCTCGACGGCTCGGGAGAGGCCGCGGTCGTCGGTGAGTCGTCCCTCGAGGACGTCCTGGCCCAGGCTTCGTCGGTGCATCCTGACGTAATCCTGCTGGACGTCTCGTTCGGCGAGCAGGATGAGCTGGAAATCCTCTCCCGCCTGACTTCGGAGCTGTCGTCGGTGGGGGTGGTGGTTCTGAGCGGCGACCCGCGAGATGCGCCGGCCATGGAAGCTCTGCAGGCTGGAGTCCGCGGCTATCTGCTCCGGGACGCTTCTCCGGAGGAGATCGTCGAGGCGGTGAGAGCGGTAGGCCAGGGGTTGATGGTCCTCCACCCTGCCGTTGCCCGGGCCCTCCTCGGGAGTAGCCGCCCTCAACCACCGCCCGCTGCCGATGAGCCGCTGACGGCTCGCGAGTTGGAGGTGCTCCAGCTGATGGCCCAGGGGCTGCCCAGCAAGACTATCGCCGCGCGCCTGCATATCAGTGAACACACGGTCAAGTTCCACGTCGGGGCCATCCTGGGTAAGCTCGGTGCCGCCAGCCGGACGGAAGCAGTGACCCTTGCGATCCGGCGCGGTCTCATCGCCCTGTGACCAACAGGTAACTGCCGACAGAAGCCAGGAGCGGATAACTCTAACCTGACGGAGAAGCGGTTGTCACAAACCCGCTACGAGGACTCTTACTATCAAGACCGCGAGGCGTGGCCGGACTTCCGGATGGAGGTCGAGACCATCCTCAGGCTGGCACGGTTGTCCAGTAAGTCCGCGGTATTGGAGGTCGGCTGCGGCAGTGGTGAACTGCTGACGCGGATGGAGGGCCGGGTCGGTGTCGCCGCGGGGGTGGACCTCTCGTCGGTGGGGCTGAAGCTGGCCCGGCGCCGGAAGGCGGCCGTAAGCTGCGCCCTGGCCGAGAGGCTTCCGTTTCGAAACGGGTGCTTCGACGCCGTGGTCGGGCAGCACCTCATAGAACACCTGCCGGATGTGGCAGGAGCGCTATCCGAGTGGAAGAGGGTGCTGCGGCCGGCTGGAGTGCTGGTCCTGGTTACCCCCAATGCTGCCCACCCTGACGTGACCCTGTTCGAGGACCCGACGCACGTCCACGTCTTCACCCCTGCCGACCTTCGGTCATCCCTGGAGCAAGCCGGCTTCCGGGTCGAGCAGCTGTTCACCCTCTTCCCTTATCTCGGAACGGGCCGGATCGCACGAGCGGCCAGCATACGAGTGGCGCGCCTGCCATTTCGCACGGCGACGGGCCGGTCCATCGTGGCCGCGGCGACAAAGAAGTGACGTTACTCTGCTCCTCGACTTGAAGCCGGATCAGCCTTTCTCGCGGGGATTGCGGTACCTCTGCTCCTTGACCCGCTGAAGCGTCGATTCCAGGACGTTACCCTCCAAGCTGCACCCCAAACCAACCCAGCACCGTCGTCGCCACCATGATCGCCGAAAGGATGGACACGGCAACCACCGTGATCCACCCCACCGCCCCGTACAGTTTCCCGTTGGCGTGCCGGCCGAGTATCTGGCGGTTGCCCGCGAGCCTAACGATGGAGATCAGTACGATCGGCGAAAGGAGGCCGTTCACCACCTGAGCCAGGATCAGTAAGGGGATCAGCGGCAGCCCCGGTACCAGGGTTATCGCGGCCCCGAGAACTATTAGTCCCGTGAAAATCCCCATGAAGGCCGGCGCCTCGCGGAAAGTACGGGACACACCTCTCTCCAACCCCAGCGCCTCGCTGATTGGGTAGGCGGTGGCCAGTGGGAGCACCCCCGCTGCCAGAAGTGACGCCCCGAGAAGACCGGCCGCGAAGATCACCTCGGCCAGTGAGCCGGCGAGGGGGGCGAGAGCCTGCGCGGCGTCTGAGGCCGTCTGGATCTGGATACCCCTGGGGAAGAGGGTCGCGGCTGTGCTAATAACGATGAAGAAGGCGAACAGGTTGGAGAGTATGGCTCCCAGGTAGGCATCCACGCGTTCCCCACCGAAATGCTCGGGATCTACCCCCTTCTCCACGACGGTGGACTGCGCGTAGATCTGCATGTACGGGGTGATCGTCGTTCCCAGAAGGGCCATCAGGGTGGTCAGGTAACCCGGATTGAAGGAGAAGCTGGGGGTTATTGTCTGAATGCCGATCTCGCGCCAGTTGGGGCCGATGATGAACACAGTCACGGGATAGGCGAGAAAGGCCAGGGTCATGGCCAGGAAGATCTTCTCCACCCGGTGGTAGGATCCCCACACCACCAGCACCCAGACAAAGACGGCGGCAACAGGTACGGATATGTACTTGCTTATCCCTACAAGCTCCAGGGCGGCAGCGACTCCCGCGAACTCCGATACCACCGTGGCGCCGTTGGCGACCAGGAGCGCCAGCAGTGAGGTGCTCGTCCACCGGAGGCCGAAGTGCTCGCGGATCAGGTCCGCCAGGCCTTCCCCTGTCACGGCCCCCAGGCGGGAGGACATCTCCTGAACCACCGAGAGGCTCACGGTCATGAGAAGCAGAGCCCAGAGAAGCCTGTACCCGTAGGAGGCTCCGACGGTGGAGTAGGTGGCAACCCCGCCGGCATCGTCTCCGGCGATGGCGGCGATCAGCCCGGGGCCCATCACCCCGAGGTACATCAGGAGACGGCGCGGCCCACCCCTGCCCGGGCGCGGTGGCGGCTCACCCTTCATCCGAACAGCCGCGGTAGGCGGCGCCGCCACCGCTCCGGCAGCATCTCCTCCACTATGTCGTCTACGGCGACGACACCCAGCACCTCCTTCTCCTCGTTCACAACCGGCATGACGGCCATGTTGTATTCAGCCATCCTCCTGGCCACCTCGGAAGTGGGTGTGTCCGGTTCGACTGAAGGCACATCCGCTGCCATGAGCGCTCGCAATTCGTCGCTAGGGGGGGCCAGCACCACGTCCAGCAGCGGCACCATGCCCGTCAACTTCAGATTCTCCGGCGCTTCCACCACCAGCAGGTGGGTTATGGTCTCCGGCCGATCCTCCATTCGACGCAGCAGCTCGATGGCATCGCCCGCGCTCCAGCCCTCGGGGACCGTAACAAACCGGTTGGTCATCAGCCCACCCGCCGTTCCCTCCTTGTATTCCATGAGGGCCTGGACGTCACGGGCCTCGTCGGTCTCCATCCGGCCGAGGAGGTCGCCTGCATCCTCAGGCGACAGCCTCGCAAGAAGGTCGGCGGCGTCATCCGGCTCCATCTCCTCGAGAATGTCGGCGGCCCGCTCCTCGTCCATGTTCATCAGCACCCCAGCCTGGTGCTCGTCGGAGACCTCGCTCAGCACCTCTGCCGCGTCCTCGTCCCCCAGCGACTCCACGATATCCGCTCCCTGTCGGTGAGGAAGCTCGTTCACTATGTGCGCCACCTCCACTGGGTGCAGCTGAGCCAGCAGCGGGAACGACCTCTTGCCGGCGGGGTACGCGTCGGAGGGTAGCCATTCCACGTCTGCCCAATCCACCAGCTGAACCCCGGAGAAGCTGGTGGACAGCCAGCGCGGCGCCAGGCGGCGAAGAAGGGCGCCGGTGCCCACGTCCACGCCG
Organism: Chloroflexota bacterium; assembly: GCA_021788565.1. The sequence goes on along the minus strand of JAJYKO010000061.1, from coordinate 7,174 downwards.
GTCACGATCACCCGCCCGTCAGTCTGGTTCAGCACCACGTCGTTGACGCGTATAACCTTGCGGCGGCGGACGTCGATCAGCCTCTGGTCCATCACGTCGCCCGCCAGCAGGATCTCGCCCTGCCGCCTCTCGAACTGCTGGAAGTTCACCTGGTATGACGAGAGCCGAATGCCCTTATCGCCGAACTCAGCCACCTGCTGCCACGGGAGAAAGAAGCGGCGTCTCCCCACAGCCGCCACCAGTCCCACCGTCACCATGCCCTGGTCCAGCTGCCAACGGCCCACCAGGTCTTGCAGGATAGCGATCTCCTGTCCTCCAGCGTCCTGGACCGGCTGTCCCAAGAGTCGCGACAGTAGAAGCATGAAAGGTACCTCCATCGCCCGTCCGGCCCGGCCGCGGACAACCCACCGGTGCCGAAGCCGGAGAATGCACAACAATTATAGTTCCAGGCGGCGTTGCGCTACACTGTGTGCACCCGTCGAATTGGGGCCGACGTGTCTGGATCTCCGTATTGACGGCTGCCTTCTTCTTGCCGATATGACGGCGACAGCATACCAGTGAAGAGGTGACCATGACTGACCATAGCGAAGAGCACGAAACATCCGACAACCAGCATCAAGCCGCGCTGGCTGCCGCGAAGGCGTCCCCGAAATCACATGTTCCTCGGCTAGTGAGGAGCCGTGATGTCCACGCACAGATCCACGGCGCCAGTGCAGTTGGGCGTTTCAATACCCGGCTGGCGGTGGCGATTACGAAGGGCGTTGGTACGATGTGGGCCGCCTACCTGTTTGCCCTCATCGCACTCGTGTCACTGCCGGAGGCGGCAGTTGCTTTTGTGCATGGCGATACGGTGACGGGTATCACGTGGCTCAGTCAGTCCTTCCTCCAATTGGTGCTGCTGCCCATCATCATCGTCGGCCAGAACGTGATCTCCGCCAGCCAGGACGCCCGCGCCGAGGCCGACCACGAGACCCTGACCGCGCTCCACACCATCAACGTGCGCCAGTTGGAGATCCTGGAGCAGCAGCAGCAGATCTTGGAGCTGCTCGAGCAGCAGAGGGCGTCTGAAAAGTGATTACCTCACGCCGATCTGGCGTAGAGGCAGGTTTGTGAGGGCCAGTTGTCGGAGAGGGGAAGACCGAAGGCGACCCTATTGTCTTCTCGCAGAGGTTGGGTGCGACGGGCGGACACGAACAGGTCCTGGTCCAGCCCGTCACACCTCGTTGGGTAAGGGAGGCACCGACATTCTATGCTCCGAACAGTCCCATGCTGATCACTCGATAGAAGACCAGCGCTATCATCGCGATTAAGTAGAGCCGGAGCGCCATCAGGGAGTACCTGACGCTCCTGGTCATCTTCATTGGCCCGAGTCCCTCGACGTCCGCCTTCTCCTCGGGCTCGTCGAAGAGCGGATGGATCACGTGAAAGACCAGTTCCTCGTCCTTGTTGGTCGTAGCCATCACAGCCATCGGTCTATCTCCTTTCTTATCATCTCGTCTAGCTTGGAAGCATGCCGCCAGGCAGCAGAACCTGCACGGCGAGCACGGCCGAGAGGATGAACAGGACGGCGATCACCGTCCAGTTGATCCAGTTGTTCCACCTCTTGTTCGCCCACCTGTCTCCCAACAGCTCCCTGTCGTTCAGCAGCAACTGCAGGAAGATGATCGCCGAGGGGAGCATCAGGCCGGCGAGCACTTGCACACCCACGATGATCAGCTGCAGGGGAGCATTGGGGATCATCACGATCCCCGCGGCCGCGGCTACGGCCAGGATGTAAACGCCGTAGAACCCCTTGGCCTCCTTGAAGGGCCTCTGCAGGCTGTGGCTCCAGCCCATCACTTCGGAGTAGGCCCACGAACTCGCCAGGGAGATGGTGGTGGTCCCCAGCACCGCCGCATTGGTCATCAAGAGCAGTATCGCGAACTTGGCCCAGTAGCCGACCATCGGTCCGAGCAGCCCTGCCATCTGAGCGGGATCGTCGTAGGTCAGACCATGCTGGAAGAGGACATTCCCCGCGATCATCATGCATCCCGCCACGGCTATGGTCATGGTGGCCCCGATGAAGGTGTCCAGCCTGGCCCACTTCAGATCCGCAAAGCGCAACCGCTTCTCCGCCACGCAGCTCTGCTGGAAGAAGAGCTGCCAGGGAGCGATGGTCGTCCCTACTATGGCGATCACCATGAACACCAGATCCGACGTCAGCCCGCCGGCCGGAAGGTGAGGCACGGCGGTGCTGGCGATCACGTTCCCCAGACCAGGCTGGCAGACAATGGCGATGCCGATCCACACCAGGTCCAGGAAGCAGAGAAAGACCGTCACCCGCTCCCACTTCAGGTAGGAACCGGTGAGCACCATCGCGATCAGGCCAACCGCGAAGACCGGGGCCGAAACGAAGACGGGAATCCCCAGCGCGTCCATGGCCAGGGCAATGGCCGCGAACTCTGTCACCAGGGTGAGAAAGTTCACCAGCTCCAGATCGAAGAGGGAGAAGCGTCCCCACCACTTGCCGAACCGCTGGTAGATCATCGCGGCGTGGCCCCTGCCAGTGGCGATGCCGAGACGAACCACCATCTCCTGGACGAAGTAGGTGATGGGCAGCAGCAGTACCAGGAGCCACATGAGGCTCAGCCCGTACTGTCCGCCGGCCTGGGTATACGTGGAAACGGCCCCCGCATCGTTGTCCGCGACCATCACGATGATGCCAGGCCCGACGACCATGAGAAAGGTGAGGATCTTGGCGGCCAGGGGCGAGCGCACTGTTCGCTCCATGCCCGCCGGAACGACCCTCTCGGGATAGGTCAGCACCTTCTCCTGCATTTCACACCTCCAGACTGCCAGTTTTCTCGCCTGCCCTGTCCTGCCCAGACCGGCGGGGTCTCCAGAACCCCTCAGGTCTCGACTCGGTCCGGGATGGCGCCCCGGAAAGCAGGCAAAAAGAAACCACCTTGGGCGGCCGGCCGAAGGTGGCAGTCTGGGTGGGGTGCGTACGCAGGAATTTACGGGGCCGCTTCCATCAGCCTCATAGAGGACCGCTGGAGGCGAGCACCGATAGGCGCGCAGGTCATGGATCTGACCCCAGTTCTGCCACAATTCTTCCTATGCCAGCCGTTGCCCGTACGATCATTGGGACTATGGCCTGCGTCCACGCACCCACCCCCCTTCTACGCCCGCGCCGCTTGATTTGGGCGGGACCTCCCCAGCCCGACGCGAGGGCAACAAATGGGCCTCCCCGTCACCAGGGAGGCCTAGCCTTGCTTATCAAGCACGCGCCCTCAGCCGTGAACTGAGAGCCGCCCCCACTGGTTGAGCTTTGGCACTGCGTAGCGTAGGGGACAACCCCCCAGCCGCCTTGGGCGGAGCCTTAAGCCGGCCCTGCCTGGTCTACCCCTTGGCGTCTCTCGACATTTCGGGGCAGCGGCCTGTGTCTCGCGCAGACGCCTCGCCTAACGAGGACCATCGTTGCGTATTTAACTGACGCACATAGTATACCAGAGGACCCTGGAAGTCAACCGGCTTTCGCTCAGGTCGCTCAGGAAACACTCAAGAATTCCAGATCTCGCTCAACAAATGCGCGAGAAATTGACGCCGTGCAGCCGATTCACAACGGACGCGGGCGGGATCAAGACAGAGCCACCGCTCCTCTGTGCGACGGCACCCGTACCGTGTCACTTCTTGACCTGGTACACCTTAATGGTGGGACCGAGTCGATCACGGCCCAGCACCGTGAGAAAGGGAGTGCTCTCCTCTCCCATGTGAAATGGCAGCGATTTGCCGTCCCGAGTCGGGAAGAAGGATGCAACCAGCCGGAACCTGGAGTCAATCTCGCGATAGGTCTCGAGCCCTTGAGCGAACTGCTCCGTAGGTGGATACCGGTCGTACACGAAGGAACTGGCGATCAGGTAGTTGTAGTCAGCATTCTCGTAGTCCCGGGCTGAGTGCTGGGCCAGCGTCGGGAAGGGGTTTATCACGTAGCCCACCTTCTTGGGGTCAAGATGCCTCCCCTCGCTATCCAGAAGCGTATAGCCCTCGATCCCTATCGTGCTTCCAGGTGGGATGTTGGCATCGACCCATCGTCCCAGGAGCATTCTCGTGTCTTCAGTCCTCAGCAACGCATCGTATCTCACGTCCAGGACCAGCGAAGGGACTGTTAAGACGGCCAGCAGGGAGACCACAGCCAGGTTTCTTGTCGCCGATGATGACCTGCGCTTAACCAGATCCAGGAATTCCACCAGCGACCGTCCCGCGAAGATGGCCAGGAAGGGCAGAAGGGGGATGGCAAATCTATCGTAGAACACGCTGGACCCCAGGACAAAGAAAACGACATACACGGCTGGGAAGGATGCGAGAAGCAGCGTCTGCCGAAGGTGCCTTGATCCCATGAGTGGGGTTCCGACGGCGGCAAGGGCGAGAGCAAAGGGGCCGAACCCGATCCATAGCACGCGCAAGATCACCAGACCCATGGTCGTATCGTAGGTTGTAAAGATGTCTTTGGTCCACCGGTACTGTGCTATGAAGCCCTTGACGAAGCCGCCCAAGTCCAGTACACAGAAGGGGTTCCCCAAGACGAAGGCAAGCAGGGAGGCACCACCAGCCAGCACTAGCGGCAGGTGGGAACTCAAGCGCCGGGCAGGTTGCCACCGGTTGAATCGCAGCAGATGGGCGGCTATCAGTACCACGGCGCCGATTCCCATATTGTACTTGGTAGCGACAGCGAGCCCCAGGAGGATACCGCCCAGGAGGTAGTCCCGCGGCCTGCCATCGGCGAAAACCCGGCTGGCGAAGTAGGCCATCACCATGAGAAGGAAGGTTGCCGGCACGTCGTTTACCGCGTAGTGCGAGTTCCGTACGTGCAAGAAGGCAACGGCCAGTACAAGAGCGCTGAGGAGAGCGGTAGTCTCGCCCAGCAGACGCCTGGCAACCAGATAGGTCAGGAAAACGGTGGCAGTCCCAATCAGAACGCCGTTAAGTCGGGCCAGCAGGTAGAAGGGCTCCGGGGATAGGAACAGCTGGCTGCGCAGATTTTCCGTCGTCGGCAGCAATCCCATATGCTGCGCGGACGGCACGAAGACCGCCAGCTCCGCAAGAAGAGCATACGTCAACAGGGGAGGGTTCTCGAAGTAGTGGGGATTGAGGTCACCCGTCGCCAGCATCGCTACAGCCCGCGAAATGTACTTGGGCTCGTCGGCGTGCAGGGCGTAAGGCATGCCCCAAGCGATGCCCCGAAGGCGCAGCCCGAAGGCGAGCGTCAGCACCAGCAGCAGGGCGGCCCTCGCTCTATATTTCGTCACCGATTGCCACCAACGGGACTTAACAGTCCGGCTTAGGGGCCGAAGGCGATCCTCTGTATATCGCACGTCAATCTTCCGTGCTGTCCGCTTGGTACCCGAACTGGCTTTGCTCTCGCCGGCCGGGTGTTTAGAGAAGCAAGTGAGCGCCGCTCACGACCAACGCGACCTCCAGCAGCAACAGCACGAGAAACGCCCCCGTCAGTAAACCCGTAGAGGAGGGGAAGTTCGTCCTCAGAAGCACCGACCAGAAGTCCAGGCCGAGACCGTACTCCGGATGGGCAGGCACGACGTCGATCCCCCAGAACTTCTTCCAGGGCGGCGTGGCCAGCACCCTCTCCTCGAGGGGCTGGAGGAAGGCCGGCCCCATGTTCAGCGCGTCGGCCGAGAGCAGCCAGGCGTGGGCCAGGATCGGGCTGAAGGGCCACGCCATCACGGTCGCCGTCATGGAATTGTGGTCCACCAGTCCCTCGGCGTAAGGGTAGAAGTCACCTCCGCCGTACCGCGCCCCTTTGTCCGGAAGCTGGGTGACGATCTCGTGGCGGAACATCTCGATGTAGTTCTCGAAGGACTTGGAGACGGCCAGCAGTTGGATGGCGACTCCCAGAGCGAAGGTGAGCGCAAGGACGTAGCGGGCCCAACGAGACCTCTCCTCGACGGCCTTCTGGATCAGGGGGGCCATCGCCAGGATGACCAGGGGAATGATTACCACCTGATACCTGGGTCCCCATCCATCTCCAGCATACCATGCGGCTTTCTTGCTGTATATCAGGAAGTAGACGAGGACTATGGCCAGCAGCCCGAGGGTGCGCAGTCCGTGCCGCCGCACGAAGGGTACAACCGAGAAGAGGCCCAGCACCATCGGCGGCGAGTAGAGAAAGAAGCTCCTGCCCGGGCTGAACAGCAGTCCGCGTATCCCGATGGACATGGGGAGTGCTAGCCAGCCGTGCTGGACGCCGGCCCAGGCCTTCAGGATCGAGGGATCGTAGCCGTAGTTACGTCCCAGGTACCATACGGCGGGAACAGCTAGTGGGTCGTTCGGCACGGGACATGTCATTTTCTCGGGAGTCGTTGCCGATGGGCAACTGAGGAGACTATTCCTGGAGCGTGGCGATGTCTCGGCGGCAGAAGGAACCCCTTCATTCTCTTAGCGAGGAGGGCCGGGCTTGGCTGGAGCGATTGAGTCGATCTGAGAGTGAAAGGTCTGGCCGGGTAGCCAGGGCCAAGGAGTTGCTGGCCGTCTCCCGGGGTGGTTCCTTTACAAGGGCGGCGGCGGTGGCAGGTCGGCGCAGCGGAGATGCGGTGGGCAGGCTGGTGGCTCGGTTCAACCGAGAGGGGCTAGCGGCTGTAGAGAATCGCCGAGGGGGAGCCCGGCGAGTGCGTTATGGGGAGGCAGAGAGGGCTCGGATCCTGGCCGAGTTCCGGCGTTCTCCGGACAGGGAGCTGGACGGGACGGCCACCTGGTCGGTGCTGACACTGAGGCGTGCCCTGAGGAGGGGGCCAGCCGGGCTGCCCAGGGTGAGCGGCGAGACCATCTGGCGAACCCTTCGGGAGGCAGGGCTGAGTTGGCAGCGGGACCGCAGTTGGTGTGAGACGGGCAAGGTGATCCGTAAGCGCAAGGCTGGGCTGGTGAAGGTGACCGACCCCGACGCCGAGGCGAAAAAAGCTGATCGAGCGGGCCTATCTGCAAGGCGAGAAGCAGGGACTCTCGGTGTGGGCGATGGACGAGGCTGGCCCCTTCCAGACGGTGCCCTACCCCGGGAGCAGTTGGCAGGCGGAAGGGGAACCTCTTCGCTACCCGCATGAGTACATCCGGGATGGGACGGCCAAGATGCTAACGCTGTTTCACCCTTCGGATGGACAGCTGCGAGTGAGGGGAGTGGAGAATA
>JAJYKO010001136.1 GCA_021788565.1 Chloroflexota bacterium | reverse complement strand
CAGCTCGGGCACGGGCGATGTCCCAGACGGGCATACAGCACGCGCAGGTAGGTGTAGATATCGGTGGTGGTGCCGACGGTAGAGCGCGGACTGCGATTCGTGAGATGCTGATCGACGCTGATGGATGGGGAAAGCCCGGTGATGGAGTCGACCGGCGGCTTCGCCAGCCCAAAGGAGGCCAACCCGAGCGATTCCAGGTACTGGCGCTGACCCTCTTTGTGAAGTATGTCGAATCCGAGGGTGGACTTGCCAGAACCGGACAGACCGGTAAGCACGACGAACTCATTCTTGGGGATCGAGAGGGTGACGTTCTTCAGATTGTGCAGCCGCGCGCCACGGATATTGATTTCAGCGATCATATGACCTCCAGGATGCTCGATCGGAGACGGCAGGAGACCGCGCCCCATATTGACTCTACAACCCTGGTGCGCCCTTGGGAGGGTTTTGAACGCGGCCGGATCGGTCAGTGACTTCCTGACGTCTCTTTCTGGACCATCTCTTCGACCAGGGCGATGACCGCGCGCGCGCGTTGCTCCTGTTCAGTGAGGGTTGAGATCCAGTGGTCGGAGGCGGCGTAAACGTCTTCGTCGGGACGAGGGGTGTCTAACGCACGGCGCAGGTCGGTTGTGTCGCCCCTGTCGAGTTGAATAAGCATGCGCAGGATGGCGGATAGGCTGTAGCCGGCCTTCGAAAGCATGCGGATAACCCGGAGACGGCTGATCTCGGGTGCCTCGTACCGCCGGTATCCGCTCACGGGATCCCGCGGAACGTGGATCAGCCCGTTGCGGTCCCAGTTGCGCAAGACGTCGATGGTGACCCCTAGCAGCCGGGCGACCTGTCCAATCCGGAGCGGCCGGTTGGTAGCATCGGCTGGGGCTCCGGAGGCCCATTGCTCGAGCAGCGCCGCAGCCGCGTCGGCCTGGGTGTGCTCTGATCGCACGAGCGCGAGGTGACCGTAGGCCAGTTCCAGGGCACCTCCCAGGTCGCCGCTGACGGCAGGCTGCAGTATTCGAAGGCCCGACCGGTAGATGGCTCTGCCAGGATACTGGTTGCCGTAGACCAGGCGGACAAGACGCAGGCAGTCCAGGTGGCGTGGCGTGAAACGGCGATAGCCTGCGGGGCTGCGCTCGACCGGTGGCAGCAAACCCCAGTCGACATAACGACGTACGGTATTGGGGTGGACGCCGACCGTCCTGGCCAGGTCGGACGTACGCAGATACTTCATGACCGATGGTCATCTCCAAGAAGATCGCAGCAGCATAGTATATCGTGTAGCGTGGATATGGACGCTGCGGCGAGCCCGCCCACTTGCCTCGGTGCCCACATCGTGCCGGCACAGCCCGCCCATCCCGCAGCCATGGCCCTGTGGTCTCCACTCCGTTGTTGACACGGCCCGGGAGTGGGCCTAGAGTGCTGCCCCAGGAGGTGGAACCATGGACCCTAGGCAACAGCTGCTCGACGAGGTGCAGGAGGAAGCCCTTCAGAACGACATCAAGTACTTCGGTTGAACGCAGGCCGTGCTTGCAGCTCTGCAAGCAAAGATGGGAGTGGGTGACGACTCAGTCTTCCAGGCGGGCAGCGCTCTCGCTGGGGGAGTCGCCACGATGGGAGACAGTTGCGGCGCCCTGACCGGAGCCATCATGGCAATCGGTACCGTCGTGGGACGGAAGCAACTGGAAGACGTGGAGCAGTACCAGAAGGCGAAGGTGCCGGCCAGGGAGATGTATCATCTCTTCCAGGAGCAGGTCGGCCACACCCTCTGTGCAGGTATCCACGAGCTCAAGTACGGGCGAGTGTACCGCCTCTCCGTCCCCGAGGAGGCCCACGCCTTCCATGAGATGGGTGGTCACAGCCGGACGGGCTGCCCCGAGGTGTGCGGCATCGCCGCCCGCGGCGCGGCCGAGATCATACTGCGGCTAAGGGACTCCGAACACCTGGACAGCCGGTGAGGAGCCGTTCAAAAACCTCCACCGTGCCCGCGACCGGTTCACGCGGCCTCTCGGGCGGGTCCACTTCGGGCTCTCGGTCACGAATCCAGGGTCAGAATCTAGCCCATCAGGGATTGCGCGTGGAGCGCTATCCCTGATGGGCTAGTGCTTTCGTTTGACACGACCGGCCTCCCCATCTACACTCGCGATCTACTGTCGCGCGGAAATCCTATTCAGGAGATAAGGGGGAGGTAGGTCAGGCTTGTCCTTGAGCGGTCGCCGTCTCTTTGACTACGCGGAGCTGCTAGCAGCGATGGTGCTGTGGGGTTCCCTCTACCCGATCAGCAAGCTGGTCCTGGTTCAACTTTCTCCCTACCAGCTCGCCCTGGCGCGCGCCTCCATCGCATTCCTGGCGCTGCTGGTGCTGACACTCATCCAGGGCAAGGGCAGCCAGGCGCTGTCGGAGCTCCGCGACCACCCCTGGCCGTCGGCGAGCCTCGGACTGCTCAGCTTCCTCCTCAGTTCGATCCTGGCGCTGCTGGCAGTGCACTTCCTGCCGGCCTCGGTGGTCGGGATGGTCACCGCCACGAGCCCCCTCTGGCTTGCGCTGGCCGCCATCATCGCCTACAGGCCCGCCGACTTCGGG
>JAJYKO010001135.1 GCA_021788565.1 Chloroflexota bacterium | reverse complement strand
CTTCTAGGGGATGCGCTTCGGCATCGCAGTGGCCGAGTCTAAAGCGGCCGGTCGTATTGACGATCTGGTACGGCCGCGACAGGGGACCCTGAACGGACGCCGGTCGAGAGGGATAGAACAAGGACTCAGTGACAGCGAAGGATGACAGTCGAACTCCACATTGCTTTCAATAACAGGAGGCAGACCATGCGTGGCGGTCTTCGACTCGGCCGAATCTTCGGCATCAATATCTATATCGATGGGAGCTGGGTCTTCATATTCCTGCTCGTGACATGGAACCTGGCAGCGGGCGTGTTCCCGTCACTTCACCCAGACTGGGGAGCTACACTGAACTGGGGCACGTCAATTGTTGCCTCCCTCCTGTTTTTCGCCTCAGTGCTGGCGCATGAGCTGGCACATTCTGTGGTCGCCAAGTCGCAGGGCATCCCGGTTCGCAGTATCACGCTGTACCTCTTCGGCGGCGTGTCCAACATTCAGCGCGAGCCGACTTCGCCTGCCGCCGAGTTTGTGATGGCAATCGTGGGCCCCTTGACGAGCCTCGTGCTGGGCGCGATCTTTCTCTTGCTCAGCGGCGCTACGGCGGCGGGGTGGGATGTGATCACAGGCAGCCCAACCGGACCGCTGGCTCGACTCGATCCCCTCTCGACCCTGCTGTTGTGGTTGGGACCGATCAACCTTCTCCTGGGGGTTTTCAACCTGGTCCCCGGCTTTCCGCTCGATGGCGGGCGCGTGCTGCGCTCGGTTCTGTGGGCAATCACGAACAACCTGTGGGTCGCTACGCGCTGGGCATCCCAGGTCGGCCAGGGGATCGCATGGCTCTTTATCATCGCGGGGATTTCCATGATGTTTGGACTCTCGGTACCGTTCTTCGGCACGGGCTTTCTCGGCGGACTCTGGTTGGCCTTCATCGGCTGGTTCCTCAATAGCGCGGCCGTTCAGAGCTACCAACAGGTTGTCATCGAAGACTTGCTCGAAGGGGTGCCAGTCGCTCGACTGATGCAATCCAACCCGCCGAGCGTGCCGCCCGATAGCCTCGTCAGCACTCTGGTGCACGACCACTTCATCGGTACGAACGAGCGCGCCTTTCCTGTGGTACAGGGCGACCGCCTGGTAGGCATGGTGTCCCTGGAAGACGTGCGCAAGGCGCACCGCGCCGAGTGGGACACGACGAGGGTGAGCCAGATCATGTTGCACGCCGACCAACTGGACGTGGCGACCCCGCAGGAAGATGCTGCTGAGGTCATGAAGAGGTTGGGCAGCGGCGACGTGCCTCAGATTCCCGTGGTGGAGGATGGCCATCTGGTGGGGATGCTGCGCCACGAAGACATCGTGAAGTGGCTGCAGTTACACTCGGACCTCGTGGCGAGATAACGCGGGGGCCGCGCCTATGGCAGGGTCGCTCTCGTGCGACGCTTCGGAGCTTGGCGCCTAAGGCACAACTCATGTGCGTAAGGTAGTCTCTTCCTGCCCACCTGGAGCCTTTACAGCTTACTCGGATTCGGCTACCTTTGGCTGTGCTACATGACGGGGCCAGGGGGACCGGCTGATCGAAAAGGAGCGGGCAAAATGAGAAAAATCCTTGTGGGAGTCGACGGTTCGACTTACGCGGAAGCCGCCGTGCGTGCGGTGGCAGATCTGTTCGGGGACCGCGGTGAAGTCAGAGTAACGCTGCTGACGGTCATTCGGGTGGTTGCGCTGGCGACCGGAGTCATCGAGGAGCCAGGCTCCCCTGGCAACCCCGAGTCGTGGGCCTACTTTGAAGAGCCGAGGAAGATCCTGCGCCACGTTGGAATAGAGCCGACGCTGCTTCTCCGCGAAGGTGATCCCGCCGAGGAGATCGTCGCGGCGGCCAGGCAGGGGGGCTTCGATTTGATTGTGGTGGGCCACAGGGGCATCTCCACCATCAAGGCGTTGGTGTTGGGTAGTGTGTCACAAGGAGTGGTGGCACATGCACCCTGTTCGGTTCTGGTGGTTCGTCCCGAGTCCGCAGGATGAAAGAGAAGGCTGAACAGGTGAACGCCGGCGCCTCGGAAAGTTCGCTCCTCACGGCCGATCTCGGATCCGCCCTGCACATACTGGAAACATCGGAGGGCGGGCTGACCAGTCGAGAAGCCAGTATTCGCCTAGCGTCGGCTGGCCCCAACGAGTTGGCAGCAACCGGGCGAACTACCGGCATTTTGCAGTTCCTCTCCTTTCTGGAGAATCCGCTGGTGGTGGTCCTGCTGATCGCCAGTGCCGTCTCAGGGGTGCTGGGCGACATCCTTAACGCCTCTATCATAGTCGTGATCGTGTTGCTGAGTGCCACCCTGAACTTCGTACAGACCTACCGCTCGCAAAAGGCCGCGGAAAGACTCAGGGAGACTGTGGCACCCACGGCCTCGGTGTCACGGGACGGCGGCTGGGTAGAGCTGCCACCTCGGGAGCTGGTACCTGGCGACGTCATAAGGCTGTCGGCCGGCGACCGGATTCCCGCCGACGCACGCTTGTTGGAGTCTCAGGACCTCCACGTCCTGGAATCCGCGCTGACTGGAGAATCGATGCCGGTGGACAAGTCCGCGAGCGCGGATGGGACCGACCTGGCGTCG
>JAJYKO010001134.1 GCA_021788565.1 Chloroflexota bacterium | reverse complement strand
TACGTCCACATCGTCGTGAACGATCGTCAGTGGCCGAAGTTCTGCGAGGTGCTGGGAGTCCCAGAGCTGGCGACCGACCCGGCATTTGCTGTCAACAAGAACCGATTGCTCAACCGAGAGAGGATCAACGCTATCGTCTCTGGACGCCTGCGCACGAAAACAGCGGATGAATGGCTCGCCCTCCTCGACGCGGAAGGGCTGCCGGCCGGGCCGGTGAACAGCCTGGACCGGGTAGTGAACGATCTTCAGGTAGTTGCGCGGGAGATGGTGAAGAGCTTCGACCACCCCATCGCGGGCAAGGTGAAGGCTATCGACATGCCGTATCGGTTTGCCGAGGACGGCACCTCCATCCGCAGCGCTCCACCCCTCCTGGGCCAGCATACGGAGGAGGTCCTGTCCAAGCTGCTGGGCTATCCGCAAGACGAGATCGCCCGCCTCAAAGCCGGCGGCGTCGTGGCGTAAGGGCCGGCGGCCCTGCCGGCCCGTCCGGGCGGGCGGACACGGCTGTCCGCCCCTACAGGACACCAACGAATTGGGGGTGTACTGATGCTGGAGAGTGTAATCATCGCCGGGTTCGGCGGCCAGGGGATCCTCTTCGCGGGCCAGGTGCTGGCCTACGCGGGCATGTCCGATGGCAATGAGGTGGTATGGATGCCATCTTACGGACCAGAGATGCGCGGGGGCACCGCCAACTGCACCGTCGTCGTTTCCTCGGCCAGGATCCGCTCGCCCCTCGTGCCCAACCCCCTCGGCGTTATCGCCATGAACCGTCCATCATTCGACCGCTTCGAGCCGGACGTCCGGTCCGGTGGCGTCCTGATCGTCAACGGCTCCCTAATCGACGCGAAATCCTCCCGAACCGATATTCGGGTCTTCGAGGTTCCCGCCAATCACATCGCCGAGGAGTTGGGCAGCGCCAAAGTGGCCAACCTGGTAGCACTCGGGGCCTACGTAGCGGCGACGCGTGCTGCCTCGCTGGACTCGATATTCAAAGCGATCGACAAGGTAGTGCCCGACGAGCGGGCGGCGCTGCGATCCCTCAACGCCACCGCCTTCCGGCGCGGATACGACTACGTGACCGCAGCGAGCACAGTGTAGGCGGCTTTGCGGGAGCCTCGCCCTCCGCGCTGCCTTTGTAGAGGCCGGCGGCTCTGCCGGCCCGCCGGACGACCCTCACCCGCCCTCGCTACGCTTCGGTCGGCCTCTCCCAGGGGAGAGGGTCGGGGTGAGGGTATATTCCCTCTGTGAAAGGAGGCAGCACATGGATACGAGGCCGGAACTGAAGGAGTACCAGGACAGGTTGTGGGGACTGATCCCCACCGAACGCATCAAGCGCTTCAAGATCGAGCGACCGGATCCCGAGGTAATCGCGGGCTATCGGGCCCTGGAGGAACCGACGCCCACGCTCTCGGACGTCCTCGACTCCATGGGCATCAATGGCACCATCTCCGCCTCCGTGTTGAGGCCGGTGGTGCCCGGTAAGACCGCGGTTGGGCCGGCCGTCACCATGCGCTACATGGTCGAGCGGCTCGCGGTAGCGCAGTCCTTCGCCGAGAAGGCGGTGGCGAGGCTGGCGGACCGGGACGCGTACGCCGTCGCAGAACCCGGCGACCTGATCGTGGTGGACGCCGACGGGGCAGAGGTGTCCTGCATGGGCGGTCTCTCAACCACTGTTGCGGTCGCTCGCGGCATGGCCGGCACCGTGATCTTCGGCGGCGTGAGAGATGTGGCAACCATCCGCGAGAAGCAGTTCCCCACCTGGTCGGCCCACGTCACCCCGAAGTCCGGTAAATACCGCGTCGAGGCGATGGAGTTGAACGGTCCCGTCACCATCGCGGGCGTGCAGGTGCGACCCGGGGACGTGGTGGTCGCCGACGACACCGGTATAGTGGTGATACCGCTGGAGATGGCCGCGGACGTGCTTCGCCAGGCCCAGGAGAAGGACGCGCGCGAGCGGCGGATCATCGATATGCTGGCCGCCGGCGCGACTCTGGCCGAGATGCGCCAGGTGTTGCCACCATCCAAATGGTAGGGCGCGGGGGTCAGGGAACAGGCAACTCATCCTCCCCATCCTGTTTCCGTCCCCCGCCCCCTGACCCCTTAACAAGAGTAATCGATGAGGGGAAAAGTCGAATGAAGATCTTAGTCATCGGCAAGATCAACCCGGCGGGGTTGGAGATCCTGGAGAAGCACTTCGAGCTGACCATCCGGCCTTACCTGGACGGCCAGGAGCTGATCGACGCGGTTCCGGGGTACGAGGTCATCCTGATGCGAGTCGACCAGTTCATTACCAGACAGGTGATCGAGGCCGCGGACATGCTCCGCATCATCGGGATAGCCTCCATCGGCACGGACCACATCGATCACCAGGCGGCCGCAGAGCGCGGTATCCTGGTGTTCAACGTTCCAGGGGGCAGCTCGCAGTCAGTGGCCGAAGCCACCATCGGATCCATGCTCAACGTCACCAAGCGACTGGTCCAGGCCAACAACGACGTGAAGGCAGGCATCTTCGATCGGGTCAAGTATGGCTCCCTGGAACTGGAGGGAAAGACCCTCGGGATAGTCGGCATCGGCCAGATAGGAATG
>JAJYKO010001133.1 GCA_021788565.1 Chloroflexota bacterium | reverse complement strand
TCACAGCAATCAGCGGGGAGGGCGCGCTGTCCACCTTTCACCAGAAGGCACCGGAACTGGTGCTTCTCGACATCAATATCCCCGGTGTTGACGGGCTGGAGGTCTGCCGCCAGATCCGGAGAGAATCGACCCTGCCGATCATCATGCTGACGGCTCGCGATGAGGAGGCCGACAAGCTGATCGGACTGGAGCTGGGAGCCGACGACTACGTCACCAAGCCTTTCAGCCCGAGGGAAGTGGTGGCTCGCGTGAGGGCAGTGCTCCGCAGGGCCGGGCCTGCACAGCCGCAGCAGTCGCAGGAGACTCTTCAGGCGGGCGATCTGGCGCTGGATCCCGAGCGCCACGAGGTGCGGCGCGGCGGGGCGCTGCTGGACCTCACCCCAACCGAGTTCCGGCTGCTGGAAGTGCTAATGCGGAACCCCGGGAGGGTGTACAGTAGACTGCAGCTACTGGACCTGGTGCAGGGCGAGGCCTTCGAGGGCTACGAGCGCACCATGGATGCCCACGTCAAGAATCTGCGGTCCAAGATCGAACCGGATCCCCAGCACCCCACTCACGTGCTGACGGTCTACGGTGTCGGCTACAAGTTTGGCGCGTGATCCGCGGTGCCGGTGCGAACAGGGGTGACGAAGATCGCCAGCTGCCTCAACGTCTCTGTCCCGGCGCACACGTGCCTATGGACAGCACCGGCGGGGATGTAGATCATGTCACCCGCGCGAAGCCGGTACTGCTCTCCATCGCTTCCAACGAAGAGGGCCTCCCCTTCAAGTACGTAGACAACCTGGTCGGTATCGTGCATGTGATCGGTCGTAGCCGAGCCACTCGGCAACGCTACCTCGGTTATGCTGAGGTTCGCCATGCCGGAATTCGGACTCATATATTCACGAATACTCGCCGGAGGTTCCACCTTCGCTGTGATATTGCTACCAAATATAACGCGCATAGTACGGCACCCTCCATCTCCATCTGCCCATTGCGGCCCACTGCATGATCATCTCACAATTGCCCCAGTGGATGCGATCAGCGAAGGGGGCACACACCATGTACCACGGCGGTGGTAACGACGGAGAAGAGAGCTAAATGAACGCACGAGAAAGCACCGACTACGTAAGGCGAGAGGCGGGCATCCTCATGCATCTCACGTCCCTCCCAGGGTCTCACGGGATCGGGGACCTGGGTCCTGGCGCCATCGAGTTCGTGGACTTCCTGGAGTCGGCAGGTCAGGGGCTGTGGCAGGTCCTGCCGCTTACCCCTCTCGGCCACGGCAACTCTCCTTACGCCTCCCCTTCCGCGATGGCCAGCAATCCGCTACTGATCTCCCTGGAACTGCTGGTAAACGAAGGGCTGCTCACGAAGGAAGACCTGACCGGCGACGAGATATTCGAGACGGAGCGCGTGGACTACGGACCAGTAACTGCCTTCAAGTTGAATAGGCTGAGGCGAGCGCATCAGCGCTTCGCGAGTGACGCGTCTGCCCCGCAAAAGTCGGAGTTCGAGGCGTTTTGCGGCAGAGCGGCATCCTGGCTGGAGGAGTACGCGCTGTTCATGGCGCTTAAGGATGCCCACAACGGCGACCTGTGGCTCAACTGGGAACCCGAGTTGGTCCAGCGACAGCCGGAGGCACTGGAGCGTTCACGCCGCGAACTCGCCGAGTCTGTGGACTTTCACAGGTTCCTCCAGTTCCAGTTCGCGCGGCAATGGTCTGCCTTTCGTGACCATGCCAGCAGCCACGGGGTGAGGATAATCGGCGATATTCCCATCTTCGTCGCCCTGGACAGCGCGGACGTCTGGTCTCGTCAGGATCTGTTCTATCTGGATGAGCACGGCCGCCCGACGGTGGTGGCCGGAGTTCCGCCGGACTACTTCTCCGAAACCGGTCAGCGGTGGGGAAATCCGCTCTACCGGTGGGACGAGATGGCCGAGGACGGCTACCGGTGGTGGATAGAGCGATTTCGCACGACCCTGGCGCAGGTAGACGTAGTCAGAATAGATCACTTCCGGGGCTTCGAGGCGTACTGGGAGATCCCTGCTCGGCACGAGACCGCGGAGCACGGGCGGTGGGTCAAGGGGCCGGGCGAAGCCTTCTTCCGCGCGGTGGAAGGCGCCCTCGGGCATTTGCCGGTAATCGCCGAGAATCTGGGGCTGATCACGCCTGAGGTCGAAGAGCTACGGCTCGAGCTTGGCTATCCGGGAATGGTGGTGCTTCAGTTCGCCTTCGGCGGCGACGCCACCAACCCCTACCTGCCCCACAACTACGACCGGCGATCCGTGGGTTATACCGGCACCCATGACAACGACACTACCCTCGGGTGGTTCAACTCCAGGCTGCCCGAGGAGCGGAATCACGTGCGGCGCTACCTGGGCAGCAACGGGGAGATAGGCTGGGACCTGATCCGTTTGCTATTCCGGTCAGTGGCCGACATGGTGGTGGTACCGCTCCAGGACGTCCTGGCGCTCGGGACCGAGGCTCGCATGAACATGCCCGGTCAGGCGGAGGGCAACTGGACCTGGCGGCTCTCTCCCGGCCAACTCACCCCCCAGCACGCCGAACGGCTACGAGACCTCACCGAACTGTACGGCCGTCACAC
>JAJYKO010001132.1 GCA_021788565.1 Chloroflexota bacterium | reverse complement strand
AACGCGAGCAATCCCATCACGGCGGCGCCCCAGAACGGCGCGGTCCAGCCCCATTCCTGGGCGGCCACCCCACCGGCGAAGGAGGCCACCACCTGTGCGAGCCCGCTCACGAAGGTGGCGTAGCTCATGGCTCGAGTGATCTTATGCGGAGGGTAGTAGCTGGAAAACAGGATGGTGAACTCGACCCATGCGGCCGCCCCCACCCCGCTCAGCCCCCTCCATGCCACAAGCCACACGGGGTCCGAGGAGAGGGCAAGTCCGAGGGCACCCAGCGCGGCCGCGACCAACCCCACCGCGATGAACGGCTTAGCGGCGCCGACACGGTCGGATAGCACCCCCATGGGGACGCGCACCAGGAACTGGGTGAAGCCGTATGCTCCAACGATCGTCCCGACCAGCCCCATGGAGGCTCCAAGATTCTCGGCGTGGACGGAGAGAATCGGTAGGTAGAGGTACATTGAGGCCCAGAACATCATGGTGGAAACGTAGAAGAACGCGATTGAGCGCTGCCGAGAGGGGCCAGCAATCATGAGGCAACTCCTGAGCCAGTCACGCCAGAAGGTCGCGGAGGGGCTATTTTACCATCCGATGCCCGCCCCGCTCCAGGAAGGCCGAGCCTCGCCTCGAGCCCGGTCATCCATATCAACGACCCTCTTCTCAGACAGGCAGGCTGAAGCCGAAGGTGGAGCCTTTGCCCAGGGCGCTCCTGACACACAGCTCAGAGCCATGGGCTTCCAGCATTCCCTTAGTGATGTACAAACCCAACCCGAGAGTCTCCGAGGACTCGCCGGACATCTGCCTGCGGCGATAGCGCTGGAAGAGCAGGGCCTGCTTCTCATCCGATAGGCCGGGGCCTGCATCGGTTACCTCGATCGTGACTGCCGGTCCCTGGCGGCTCAGCGTGATGTCGACACAGCTCCCCGCGGGAGAGTACTTGAGGGCATTGGACAGGAGGTTAGCCATGATCCGCTCCAGGCGGTCGGGGTCGGCCTGCACCGGCGGCAAGTCCTGAGGAGCGAGTAACTGAACTCGACCCGTCTCCAGGATGCCGGCCGACCGCAGTAGCAGATCCTTCATAAACGGAGCCAGATCAACCGACTCCTTGTTGAGCATTAGCCTCTTGCCCGTCTCGAGGCTCGTGAGGTCCACCAGGTCGCGCAGCACCAGCCCCATCCGTCTGCACTGTCCGACGATCGCGTCCGCACTGCGTTTGCTACGTCCACTCTGGTCGATAGGCCCGACCAAGTCTCGAATCAGTTGGGCCTCGCCCTGAATGACGGTGAGCGGGGTTCGCAACCCGTGGGAGATGCCCAGAACATGCTCGGACCGCTGCAGCTGAAGCTCGTGCAGGACCGAGACGTCGGAGAACGTGACGACGGCGCCGAGAACACCCGTCGCATCGAGCTGCAGGGGAGCGGCGCTGATGGAAAGCCAGATTCTCGCCCTGTGCGGGCGCTGGATCACCACCACTTCGTTTTGCACAACCTCTCCCCGCAGCGCCCGTACAGAGGGAGCCATCTCCAGAGGCAGCGGCGTGCCGTCCTCCGTCTCGAGACTAAGAATCAACATTCGCTCGGTCAGTGGCAGCGCCATCTCCTGAGGGGAATAGGCCAGGATGCTCTCTGAGGCAGGGTTCATGCGCACGATGTAACCCGACGGGCTGTACACCATTACCCCGTTGGGCATAGCTGTCACGGTGGCGTCAATCTGAGCGTAAAGCCGCGCCCGTTCGAGGGCTGAGGAGACGCCCTCCGCGACGCGCACGAGCAGGCGCAGATCCTCGTCGGTGAAGTGGCGCACCGTGTGCGCGCCTACGTGGACGACGCCGACAATCTCTCCCTTTACCCGCAGCGGGGCACCGATCAGCGACCGCACGCGCTCTCTGAAGAGGGGCATCACCACCTCGCGAGTGGAGACGTCATCCAGCAACATCGGCTCACCCGTGACCGCGATTTCGCCGGCTACGCCCTTCCCCATGGGTATGCGAATCTCCCCGGTGTTTATCTCTTCCAGTCCGCTGGAGGCCCTCACAATCAGGTCTGCCCCGTCCTCGCTAAGAAGCAGGAGTCTGGCGGTGTCGGCATCCAGGACGCGCCGGATGCCGTGGAGCAGGTCCTGAAGCAGGAGATTCAGCACCTCGTTCGATGAAGCCGCCTCGGTAACAGTCTGCAGGGGACGCAACAGCTCTATTGCCGCCTCGGCGCGCTCCCGCGCTTGCCGTTCGGCTCGGGTTGTCTCCTCCAACCTCGCGATAGTGACCTTCAGCTGGTTCTCCACCTGATCGTTCAGCGCTGCCAGCTCCCGGTAGGGTCGCCGTATGGCTGAGGAGAAAGTGGCGCTGAAGATCGCATAGTATGCGGCAATCTTGAAGAGATGGCCGAGGAGATTATAGGCATCGTACGCCGAGACGTAGAGGGTGAAGCAGAGCTCGCTAGCCACGGTCAGCGCGAGAGCGATCGCTACTCCCATCAAGAACCGGTTCCCGGTCTTCGCGTAGCCTCTGCCATACAGCACCGTGCCCGCAGCAGCAGCTGCCGCCACCACGTACTCCAGAGCAATCTTGAGCGGAGTAAGTCCGCTGCTCGCGA
>JAJYKO010001131.1 GCA_021788565.1 Chloroflexota bacterium | reverse complement strand
TAGACAGCAGTCCGCGGCCTGACACGGCAGCACTCGGGGGTCGCCGCGTCAGGTATCTCCTCAACACCGCCCCGCTCATGGTACGACGGGAGGGCAGGAAATCTGCCCTCCCGTCCATTTTGCGCAATCTCTAATCCTTGGCAATCATCTTGCTTCTCAAGTCCAGATGAGTGACAGTTTCAAACGGGGATTCTTATTGCGCATGATCGATACAACGAATCATGTGGAAGACGAGCGACTCCGATGACGCAGCCTCCCAACACGCCAGAACGTAACAACGAGGTAGAACCGCCCGGTCCCCGTAGTACGCCGACGCGACAGGCGCGCGGATGGACATG
Source organism: Chloroflexota bacterium (assembly GCA_021788565.1). The sequence goes on along the minus strand of JAJYKO010001131.1, from coordinate 2,254 downwards.
GAGGTCCGGGCCCTGCTGGGGAAAGCCCGCCAGCAAGGCCACTATCTGCTCCAAGGGCATCGCTCGGCGCTCGATGCCCTGGCCAAGGAGTTACTGTTGCACGAAACCGTGAACGGCGAGCGGCTGGATGAACTGCTGGCGAGAGAAAGTGCGGAGAAAGGAAGCGACGAGGAGCGCGAAGACTCCCGAGCGGCATAGGCGCTCCGACAGATGACCAAGCAACTGCTACTGGTCGACGACGATGTACTACTCCGGCGCAGCCTCTCCTTCAGCTTGGAGAAGGCGGGCTACGGCGTGAAGACGGCGGCCACGGCGGAGGATGCCCTGGCCATATCCAGGACCTATCGTCCCAACCTCGTTCTGCTGGACATCGGGCTACCCGGGATGGATGGATTGGACGCACTGCGCCACTTTCGCGACCGTATGGGAGTGCCGGTGATCTTCCTTACGGCACGCCGGCGGGAACTCGATCAGGTGTTGGGGCTGGAGTCGGGGGCGGACGATTTCGTCACCAAGCCTTTCGACGTCGACGTGCTACTCGCGCGGATCAAGGCAGTGCTCCGGAGAACGGAACGGGCCGCCGATGAGACCACTGAGAGATCACCGCTTGCGGTGGGGGATCTACGGATAGACCTTGAGGCCCACACGGCCACCCTGAAGGCCGCCTCCCTGGACCTGACGCCGCGCCAGTTCGATCTGCTTTACGCCCTTGCCTTGGAATCCGGGCGAGTCGTCTCGGTGGAAAAGCTGCTCGCCCGGGTATGGGGAGCGGAGTTCGAAGGCGAGCCAGAAGTGGTCTACGTACACATTCGCTGGCTGCGCGAGAAGCTGGAAGAAGACCCGCAGCACCCCCGCCGTATCCTCACGGTTCGTGGTGTAGGCTACAAGCTCGAGCCGGGGAGCAGCTGATGCTCAACTCTCTTCGTCGCCGCTTGATCCTGAGCCACACCCTGCCGCTCCTGCTGATCAGCCCCCTTGCGGGACTCGCCCTGATCTACGTTATCGAGACCCAGGTACTACTGCCCAGCATAACAAGTGAGCTCAGGACGCAGGCGGTACTCGTTGCCCAGTTGGCAGCAGAAAGAACGGGAGTCTTCCAAAACTCCGCCGTCGCCGAACATTTCGTGAAGCAGATGGCCGCTGTCTCCACCGCCTACGTCACGCTCGTGGACCCCAGCGGGCGGCTGCTGGCATCTAGCGACCCCGCCGATTCGGGAGACAAGGGTCGCAAACTCGACCTGCCAGGGCTGCCAGCCGTCCTGAAGGGCGAGGTCAGCGTTCGCACCATCTACAGCAGGAACGCCCGTGCAGATGTCGCGGCAATCATGGCGCCAGTCTTCGGCCCAAACCACCAGTTGATCGGCGCGGTCCGGCTGACTCACGAACAGATAAGCATCTACGAGTGGTTTGTCAGGTTACGTATCATCATCGCGGCTGTGCTGACGGCAAGCTTGATCCTCGGAATGGGCGTCGGCTTGCTGCTAGCCTGGAATGTCGGAAGGCCCCTCAGGATGCTGGCAGACGCGGTCTCCTCGATGGCCAGCGGACGTGAGGTATCGCCAGTCCCAGAACAGGGGCCGGAGGAGACCCGTCTCCTGGCAGCGGCTTTCAACGCGCTTCGCGAACAACGCCAGGTACTGGAGCAAACTCGCGCGCGTCTGCTGGCCAACCTCGTTCATGAACTTGGTCGTCCTCTGGGAGCTATCCTCTCCGCGGTTCAGGCCCTGCAGGGAGGAGCCGACGAAACGCCGGAGCTTCGGCAGGAACTGCTGGCCGGCATGAAGCAGGAAATCCTGCGGCTGCAGCAGCTGGCCAATGACCTGACCCATCTCCGGGGCCTGGCGCTGGGTCCTCTTGAGTTGCATCGACGACCCGTGGCGCTATCTGAATGGCTGCCACAGACTCTGGCCCCATGGCGCGAGGAAGCCCAATCCAAAGGGCTCCACTGGAAAACCGCGGTCCCGTCGGACCTGCCGGAGGTGGATATAGACTCAGATCGCGTAGCTCAGGCCCTTGGGAACCTGGTGAGCAACGCCATAAGGTACACGCCGCCCGGCGGCAAAATCGTCGTCGAGGCGCAATCCGGGGGAGTGGAGGCGACGATCTCGGTATCGGACACGGGTCCAGGGATCCCGCCCGAGGAGCAAGAGATGATTCTCACCCCGTTCTATCGCGGCCACGGCGTTCGCCGATTCCCCCAGGGGATGGGCCTGGGCTTGACGATAGCACGAGACGTTATGGCCGCTCACGGCGG
>JAJYKO010001130.1 GCA_021788565.1 Chloroflexota bacterium | reverse complement strand
ACCCCGCGTGCCAGCTAACCGTCCTGTGCGGCCACACCCACGAGGCAGCTTCGTACTGGCCGGCCTCCAATCTGGAGGTTCGGGTTGCCGGGGCCGAGTACGGCAGGCCGGACATCGCGAGTGTTCTGGTGATTGGAGATTAGCCGAGCTATTGCGGACTTGTCGTCGGTGTCTGTACAATCTTCCTGACAGCGATGAAGCTCGCTGTGCAGGTGGACGCCTGCTAAAGCGTCAAGCGACGACTGATGGCTTCTACTGGAAACGCCAGGTTTCCCGTGGGGGCTTTTTTGTTGGGCTCTGTTTTCGTCCACATGGAGGCAGGCTCATGAGCAAGGACATGTATGCGGACCTGTTCGAAGGCACCGGCGTCCGCACGGTCGAACTGAAGCTGCTGGAGGAGACCTATCAGCGGGCGATGGAGCTCGCTGAGGCCAACGGCTGGCCGGAAGAGGAGGCCCTCCTGACCGTCTTCGCCCATGGCCTCGCGACTCTCCAAGGGGAGGGGCAGCAGGTGGAGGGGAGTGACGGCCTCGAGAGCCTGCATCGCAGGCTTATGAGCCTGGATGGCATGTACTCGGTGATGAAGTTCCGCACCTTCACCCTCACCCAGGAGAACCAGCGGATGGCCATGGCCCTCTCCGCCTACCAGCAGGAGCATCCCGCCCTCATACGAGTGGTGGAGCGGCTGCGGAGCGAGCTCGAGGACGCAAAGCAGGCGAGCCGGCCTGCGGAGCCCGGCCCAGCTCAATCGCAACCTCGGAATTTCCCCCCGAAATCCGAGACTCGGGGGCCTCTCGGCTGGCTCCACGCGCTGCTTTCGGCGCTCTCCTCACCGCGATGAGCCTGAACCAGTACCAGAAGCAATCCCTGACCGTCACGCTGCGCCTCCTGGAGAAGACCGTGGACGACATCGATGCCCTCCTGTCATCGGACCATCGAGGGCTCTTGTACGAGGTCCACACCGAGATCTCCCCAGAGCGAGAGGCGGACCTGAGACAACTTTCCAGCGATGTTCGTGCTGCCCTGGCCGAACTGGTGCGGCAATACGAACTGCCCGTTCAACAGGAAGACGGGTTACGCATCATCGCCGCCAGGCTTTCCAGCGCCTGGGAGAACCTGGAGGACTCTCATCCGAGGAAGCTGCGCCGCTACGGACAGGTGGCCCCGGCGGTCGCTGAGGAACTCGGGCCTCAGGTGGAGGCACTGATATATCTGGTGCTGGCCATGGAGAGGCTGACCCATTAGAGGGTACGCGGGTAGAGAGTGGAGGGAGTGGCTATGAATGTGAAAACCCCGGGCGAGATATCGGCAGCTCGCAAGAACGTTTCGAGAGCCGCCGCGCTCAGGTTCATCGTCTTTCTGGGCATCGTGAGCCTCTTCGCAGACATGACTCACGAGGGTGCCAGGAGCGTCACGGGCCCGTTCCTGGCGACACTCGGGGCAAGCGGCGCCGTGGTGGGCATTGTGGCCGGGCTCGGGGAGTTTGTGGGGCATAGCCTGAGGCTTGTATCGGGTTACCTGGCCGACCGCACCCGGCGGTACTGGGCTATCACACTGTTCGGGTACGCGGTCAACGTACTGGCCGTGCCGCTGCTGGCCTTAGCGGCACGCTGGGAGGTCGCGGCTTTCTTCATGGTTGCCGAGCGGGCCGGCAGGGCACTGCGCAATCCCCCGAGAGACGCGATGCTCTCCCACGCCACCACGCTGACAGGCCGGGGCTGGGGCTTCGGCCTGCATGAGGCGCTGGACCAGACCGGGGCGGTCCTCGGCCCTCTCCTGGTCGCTGGAGTCCTCTACGTTAAGGGAGACTACCGGGTGGCCTTCGCGATCCTGGGGATCTCGGCCGTGCTGGCGCTGGTTGCCATCTTCGCTACAAGGATCACCTATCCCACTCCCAGCGACTTCGAGCCCACGATAGCCGTCCAGTTGGAGAGCAAGGGCTTCCCGAAGGCCTACTGGCTCTACCTCGCGGCCGTCGCGCTGGTGGGAGCGGGATACGCCGACTTCCCGATCATCGCCTATCACTTCCAGAAGACTTCGTTGGTCTCAGCGGACTTGATCCCCATTTTCTACGCCCTGGCGATGGGGACGGATGCCGTCGCCGCGCTGCTGTTCAGTCGACTCTTCGACCATTCGGGGCTAACCCTGGCGACCTTCATCGCCGGAGCCATACAACCAACGACCACCTGTTCCATCAATCCTATGGCACGGTCCCTGGCCAGACAATGGGATCACAGTGAGTGGCAGGCGTAATCGCCCTCACAGGGCCGGCCGTTGCAGAACAGGAGGCTTAGCTCCGCCGGCAGGAAGATAACATTTGAGATGGTGCCACTCGATCCACTTAGGTTGTGGCGGCAGATCGCCGCCTCGCCGTCCGCGTGGTGGGCCATGATAGACCTGGCTCTATCACCGCTGAGGGCGCCCCAGTTCCGGCTCAACTGTTGGTGAATGGATTGGTAGCGAGCCTCACTCTCATCGTCGGTCCCGCCCCCCTCGTGCTTGACGTAGTAGCTCCGCAGAGTAGAGGTAACGAAGTGATTGGTGGCTGCCACGATGTGGTTCGTCGGGGGAACGATCGCCCATTATCGGTAGC
>JAJYKO010001129.1 GCA_021788565.1 Chloroflexota bacterium | reverse complement strand
GGAATGCCTGGCTATGATGCGAACATAGGGCTGCAGTACAAGCTGGACCCTGCCAAGGCGAAGCAACTCCTGGCTGATGCGGGCTTCCCCAACGGACAGGGGCTACCCAAGATATCGTTCCAGTTCGCCAATGCTGGCAACAACCCGATCTACGTGCAGTTCCTCCAGGAGCAGTGGAAGACCAATTTGGGTGTCGATGTCACCCTCGAGCCCATGGAGCCCAAGGCTTATAGCCAGTTGGTCAACCGCAAGGAGTTCATGATAGGCTGGACCGGCTGGATAGCCGACTATCCAGACCCGGACGACTGGCTGCCCGAGCTGTTCGGTACTGGCGCTGGAAACAACAAGACCCAGTACAGCAACCCTCAGGTCGATCAGATGATGAAGCAGGCTGCCGCGGAGACTGATACAGCCAAGCGCTTGCAGATGTGGGACCAGGCTCAGAAGGCGATCGTGAACGACGCACCTATGGCCTTCGTCTTCAATCAGGCGGGTCTCGCTCTGGTCAAGCCCTGGGTGAAGGATTACTTCTTCAACGGCATGGACTCCCCAGGTTTGCCAGGGTTCCGATCCTTCCAGCAGCTTTGGATCGCCAAACACTAGAGCAATCCTGGTGATCCACTGGTATACTAACCCTCGAGCGGGGCCACTCTCGCGTGGCCCCGCTCGACATGAATTGCGTTCTCGCGGATGGCCGGCGTAGCACCGGATTCGGCGAAGACCGCTGGCCCTAGGTAGGCGACCAAATGCAGCGATACGTGATTCGCCGCTTGCTCTGGATGATCCCTGTCCTTATCTTCATTTCCCTCATCACATTTCTCCTCATGCATGCGGTGCCAGGGGGGCCATGGGATCGAGACAAGCAGCTGGCACCAGCAGTCATAGAGAACCTCAACCGGCGCTACGGCCTGGACAAGCCCCTTTGGGAGCAGTACGTCAGCTATCTGGGTAACGCCGTGCACGGCGACCTCGGGATATCGTTCATTTACCAAGATCGAAGTGTCACAGACATCATCCGAGAGGGTCTCCCTGTCACGGCTACGCTGGCGACGTTGGCTATGCTCGTAGCTGTGCTCTTCGGCATTCCGCTAGGCATCCTCGCCGCGCTGCGTCAGAACAGCTGGGTGGACTACACATGCCTGTTCCTCGCGACAATCGGCGCCAGTGTTCCGAACTTCGTTCTCGGAATCTTGTTGATGATCGCTTTTTCTGTAGCACTTCACCTTCTACCTACCAGCGGATGGGGCGAGTGGCAGAAAGCGATCATGCCTGCCCTGGCGTTGGGGGTATACCCGGCGGCGGTCATAGCCCGCATCACACGAGCCAGCATGATAGAAGCGATTCGCCAGGACTACGTCCGCACCGCCCGGGCTAAGGGATTGGTGGAGATCGTGATCCTGAGCCGTCACATACTTAAGAACGCCCTGATACCGGTGGTGACAGTGCTCGGCCCTGTGGCAGCCAGCCTGATCGCTGGCTCCTTCATCATTGAGAGTGTATTCGCGATCCCTGGAATCGGGAAGTTCTATATACAGGGGATATTTGCCCGCGACTACGGCCTCATGATGGGTGCTACGCTGTTCTACGCGGTGGTGATTGCCTTTGCTAACCTCGCGGTCGACATACTTTATGCGTTCATCGACCCACGCATACGGTATCAGTAGGAGAGTTATCTCGTGACGTCACTCGCTCGTACTGTCGACCTCGCGGCACCTCCTCGCCGCCAGGCCAGCCTCTGGGGAGATGCATGGCGGAGGCTCATCCGCAACAAGATGGCAGTCCTGGGTGGGGTCATCGTCGTACTGCTACTGCTTGTCGCGCTCTTCGCCGGGCAGCTCGCGCCATACGATCCCACGGCTCAGGACATGTTGTCCACTTTCGCACCCCCTGGGCCCGCGCACCTGTTCGGGACAGACCAGCTCGGAAGAGACCAGCTCTCCAGACTGATTTATGGAGCTCGGGTCGCCGTAACGGTTGGCATTTTCACCCAGTTCGTTATCCTGGCCATTGGTTTGCCAATCGGCTCTGTCGCGGCTCTCGTGGGCGGCAAGACAGACAACTTGCTGATGCGCTTCACCGACATCGTGTATGCCTTTCCAGACCTGCTTCTCATTATCCTTCTCTCCACGGCCCTTCGCGGCAACCCGCTCAAAGCGGTCTGGGGTGGTCTCCTCATAATGTTCTTTGCCATAGGGGTCGCGAACTGGGTGGGTATCGCCAGGCTGGCCCGAGGGCAATTGCTGTCCCTCAAGGAGAGAGAGTTCGTCGAGGCGGCCCGCGCCCTGGGTGCCGGCAACGCGCACATTATCACCAAGCACCTTCTACCGAACGCCCTTGGCCCGATCATCGTCCAGGTGACCTTCGGCATCCCCTTCGCCATCTTCACCGAAGCAACACTGAGCTTCCTGGGGCTGGGCATAACCCCTCCCAACCCCAGTTGGGGATCGATGATCCAGGATGGTTACCAGGCTATCTTCGGCTATCCCTATCTGGTACTGGGGCCTGCGCTGTGCATCGCCATCACGCTGCTGGCCTTCACATTCCTGGGCGACGGTTTGCGCGACGCCCTTGACCCTCGGACAAAGTGATGTCAGT
>JAJYKO010001128.1 GCA_021788565.1 Chloroflexota bacterium | reverse complement strand
GGATGACGAGCTGGCGGAAGATGTTGTCGCCCGCAAGAACCTGCTGGACTTCCGGCATACTCTCCCAGAGATCGGTCGTTTCGCCGTCCACCAGCTTCCGCACTGCCTTCTCAAGGTTGCTGAAGTGGGCGGTAAGGTTGGGCACGCCGATAGTGCGGGCGAAGTAGGAATCGTCGCGCCGGGTGAAGAGCTCCGCCATGTGGCGGAAGTCGCTTAGCCGGTTGTTGATCGGGGTGGCTGTGAGCATGTACAGCGTCTTCGGGCGCTCCGCCCCGTCGAGCAGATCGAAAAGCCGCGAGTAGCGGGATGGATCGCCGTGATCGCCCTCTCCCATGCGACCGGGGTTGCGGAAGTGGTGGGCCTCGTCGATGATCACGGCGTCTGCAAGCTCCGCGATGCGCTGGAAGCGCTCCGGGAAGTCGCCCTTGCGGTTGAGGTCGGTATGGCTGAAGACGGCCAGGTTGCTGAAGTCGGCTGCGGCGCCGATACCGCCGATGTGGGGCAGCAACTCGCGCAGATGCGGCTCCCAGACGCCGTCTTTGACAGCCTTCGGGGCGAAGAGCACGACGCGCTTGCCCTCGTGCATGACCAGACGCTCGATCAGCATCAGGCCGACGAACGTCTTGCCAAGTCCGACACCGTCGCAGAGGAAGGCCCCACCGTGCTGCTTCGCGATCTTCATGAGCGCCCAGTAGGCTTCTTTCTGGTATCGGTCGAGCTTCGGGAACATGCGGGACCGGGTCTCGTCCCACTCAGTGGCCGTGAGCTCATGACCGCGAAAGAACTCCTGGAGGGCTTTCGCGTAGACGTCAAAGGGGGTGTAGAGGCGGGTGTGGCGGGAGACCGTCTCGACGACGGCGTCCGTCACCTCGGTCGCCCCTTCCCAGTGTCTCTCGAACCACTCCTGGAGCTGTGCGACCTCCCTGGCACTCTGGACCTGGACGTTGAGCTCGATGTTCGTGGTGAGGCCAGGTTGGGTGAAGTTGCTGGACCCGACGAGAGCCTGGGATCCGACAACTTCGAGTTTGGAGTGGGTGATGTAGGCCTTGGCGTGGAACTTCTCGCGATCGTAGACGCGGCACTCGATCTGGCGGGACTTGAGGGCGTCTAGGATGGCTGGTACGCCGCGGAGGAAGGGGTTCGGGTCTTTGGCGGCCTCGATGCTGTCGTCGAGTTGTTCGACGGCTCTGGCCGTGACAGACTCCAGTAGCGCCTTTCGGGTGCGGCGTGTGGTCTCGGCGCCCATGAGGATGCGGATCTTTTCAAGGCCCTGCCACTTGCCGTCGAGCGCCAGCAGGGAGCCAATGTCGAAGTACCCGGTCGCGATGTCGAAGGAGCGGGCGATGGACGCCCACTCTTCCAGGTACCGGAGGCCGGTCCAGCCGGAGACGCTGTTATCGACGATGAAGAGGTCGCGGCCCTTGGATTCCGGACTCATCGCGCCAGCGCTCCCTGCATGTTACTCGTCAGGGGGCTCACACATCCAGCCTCGGGACACGGGATGGGCTGCAAAACCTGAGCCATGCGTTCCTCACTTCGACGATAGCAAGGTATGCGTACGGAAGTTGGACTTTCTGTCTCACCACGTGTGCGAAGAGCACGCGGTTTGACCGCGTATCCGCGGCATCGCTGTGAACCGTCGCGGTATGAGGTGGATACAACGTCTCGACGCAGCAACGTAGCTGGAGTGTAGCACTACCAGGCATCTACAACAACGGTCGATTAACCACTATTTGAGTCGGTCTACGTCTAGGCTCGTTCCTCTTTCTCTGCGTCGGGTCGCCAGAAATCCAGGAGATACTCGAAGGTCGTGCCCATGGTGATGTAGTTGCTCGGCCAGCCGAAGATCCCGATCCTGTTCACGATGTTGGTGCGGTCCCAGATGATGACGTTTCTTAGTTCGTAGCCGACCCCCCGCAGCGCCTCGATCAACGCGACGTGAATCGTTATTCGCCGGTCCTCCCACCACATGTCCGGCACGTTGACCAAGCAGTGAGCGCGGGGCCGCAGTAACGGCAAGAGTGCCTTGAAGATGGTCGCCATCTCAGCCGTGTAGGCGTCCAGTTCAAGTGTCCCCAGGTCCCGAGGATCCTGGGAATACTGCTCCACCTTCAGGTACTGGCTGTTCCTGCGCAGGTCGCCTCGCCGGCTCTTGTTCTGTCTCCGGCGGTTCAACAGATTGGCGTACGGCGGAGAGGTGACGATCAGGGATACAGTATCGGGAGACAGGTAGGAAGGGACTTCGCGGGCGTCGTCGCAAAGGCAAAGCTGCCGGTGGGGTCGGCTCTCTCCACCCGGCTGCAAGCGGCGTCTGGCCAGCTCCACGTAGTCCGGCTGGAGGTCGAAGCCTACGGCGTTACGCTCCAGATCCTCGGCCGCCACTAGCGTGGTCCCGCTGCCGGCGAAGGGGTCGAGCACCAATTCCCCTCGGTGAGTGAACAGTTCGATGGCCCGGCGAGCCAGGGCGATCGGGAACGTGGCGGGGTGGAGGGACTTGTCGCGGATGTCCCTGCTCTCGTAGTAGAACTGCCAGACACCGATCTGCGCCTTCATCCACTCTTTGGCGTCCAGGCAGTTCAGGTGTTTCGGCGAGCAGTCGC
>JAJYKO010000060.1 GCA_021788565.1 Chloroflexota bacterium | reverse complement strand
CTCTCTGTTGGCCGCACCGCTGGCGAGGGGGGAGGATCGGCGAGAGGAGAGCTCCCCGAAGACTCAATGACCATGTACCTCAGGGAGATCGGACATGCCCGGCTTCTGACGCCGCAGGAAGAGATCGACCTGTCCATGGAGATCGAGAGGGGGCTTGCGGCGCAGCACAGACTAGGCGAAGGGCCGGAGCTCTCCCCCAACACGGGACGCCTCCTCGCGATCCAGGTAAGAAAAGGCGAGGAAGCCCGACGCAAGATGATCGAGTCGAACCTTCGCCTGGTAGTGTCTATCGCCCGGAAATACACATTCGCGAGTGTGCCGCTGGCAGATCTGGTGCAGGACGGCAACATCGGGCTGATGAAGGCCGTAGAGAAGTTCGACTACAGGCGAGGGTTCAAGTTCTCGACCTATGCCACCTGGTGGATCAAGCAGTCCATATCTAGAGCGATCGCCGACCGCTCCAGGGCGATCCGTGTTCCCGTGCACGTACAGGAAGCGTACAGCAAGCTGGGGAAACTCTCCAACCGGATAGCGTCGGAGACCGGCGTCGATCCGAGCGCAGCCGAACTGTCGGCTGAGGCGGGGGTGCCCGAGGCTAAGATCCAGGCGATCCTCGACTCCTACAAGGTCTCGGTTTCACTTGAGAGTCCGATAGGCGACGAGGGGCTTACCGTGGGCGACCTTCTGGAGGATGCGCATGCCGCTGATCCGGTGGAAGCAGCCCACGCCGCGGCGACAAGGGCGTCCGTCGAGGAGGCTCTGGCCAGACTACCGTTTAGAGAGTACCGCGTCCTGTGGCTACGTTTTGGTTTTGAGGACGGGCACTCTCGGACGCTGGACGAGATTGGCCGAGAACTCCACCTCACCAGGGAAAGGGTGCGGCAGTTGGAGAGCCAGGCCCTCAGGCGCTTGCGCCATCCATCGGTCACCGAGCACCTCCTGGGGCTTCTCGACTAGCTCTGACCACAGTTGCTGCCCCCGCGACCTCTTGCTTGCCGAGAGCGGCTGGAATCCCAACGTCATCCCCATCGGATCTTCGCAGGATAGGGTATTCCGTGCCTACGCCTGGAAAACGGCGAAGGGCCGCCACGATTGGCGGCCCTTCGCGTACCTGGCGCAGTTCCTTTTATCTGCCCGCAGGATTGTGCGCCTCTCCTCAGGGCTTTTGGTTCACAGGGATTTGGTCGGATGCTGATGTCACCGAGGTATTGGTGACATCGCTGATGGTGATCGTCTGTTTCCCGTTCGTGTTTAACGTGACCGAGAGCGTCGCGGTGCCGTTGGCAAGCGCCGAATTGCCGGGCAGCATGGCCGCGGTATCGGTGCTCGTGAAGTGAACGGTGTCACTGCAGGAGGTAGCCGTGTTGTTGAACTGATCCAGGGCGGTAACCGTGACGTTGAAGGCAGTGCCTGCGGTCGCACTCGTCGGAGCCGACAGCGCCAGATGGTTGGCTGCCGCCGCGGACACGGCGATCGTGCCGGATGTCCCCGTTACCCCCGAGTTGGAGGTGTCGGTTGCGGTGATCGTCTGATTCCCGGCTGTCTTCAAGGTGGCGGTGAAGGTCCCACTGCCATTAGTAAGCGTCGAGTTGCCGGGCAACGCGGCCGATCCATCCGAACTGGTGAAGTGGATGGAGTCGCCGAAGGATTGGACCGGGTTATTGAATTGATCCTTGGCGGTCACCGTGAAGGTGAATGAGCCACCCGCCGTGGCACTCGACTGAGCCGACACCACGAAGTGCAGGCTGGTCCCCGAAGAGACAGCGATTATGTTCGAGCTCCCCGTTATCGAGGAAGTGACGGTGTCGGTAGCGGTGATGGTCTGATTCCCGGCCGTATCCAGCGTGGCAGAGAAATTCCCGGTGCCGTTGGTAAGCGTCGAGTTGGCGGGCGGCGTGGCCGCGCTATCGGTGGTGATGAAGTGCACGGTGCCACCGTAAGACGGGACGGTGTTATTGAATTGGTCCTCAGCTGTGACGGTGAAGCCGAAGGAGCTACCCGCCGTGACATTCGGCGGAGCCGACACCGCCAGATGGTTGACTGCCGCCGGGGACACGGTGATCGTGCCGGATGTCCCCGTTACCCCTGAGTTGGAGGTGTCGGTTGCGGTGATGGTCTGATTCCCGGCCGTCTTCAATGTGGCAGTGAAGGTCCCACTGCCATTAGTAAGCGTCGAGTCCTCGGGCAGCGAGGCTGATCCATCCGAACTGGTGAAGTGGATGGTGTCGCCGAAAGATGTGACCGTGTTGTTGCTCTGGTCCTCCGCGGTCACCGTGAAGGTGAATGAGCCACCCGCCGTGGCACTCGGCGGACCCGACACCACGAAGTGGGTGCTAGACGCCGACGATACGACTATTGTGTCGGACGTCCCCGTTATCGAGGAAGTGATGGTGTCGGTCGCCGTGATAGTCTGATTCCCCGTCGACGCCAATGTGGCAGAGAAGCTTCCGAAACCGTTAGTGAGCGTAGTGTTGCCAGGCAGCGAGGCCGAGCCATCGGTGCTGGTGAAGTGCACGGTGCCGGAATAGTTGCTGGTCCTGTTGCCGTTCTGGTCTAGAGCCGTCACCGTGAAGGTGAATGCGCTCCCTGCGGTCACACCCGACGGCGCCGACACCGCGAAGTGGGTGGCAGGCTGGGTAGACAGGCGGGACGCCCTGGGACCTACCCCGTTAATCCCAAGTCCCGGAGGTCCTGTGTGATCGTGGTTCTTGTCGCCATAGCCCCAACCGGGCCGATCGCCACCACGGTTCCCGCCTCGATCACCGGCGTTTTGGTGCTCGTGGCCCCATCGACCATGCTGGCCTGGATCTGCCGACGCGCTAACCGCGGTCCCCAGCATGACGGCGGCAGCGACCATAACTACGCCTACCTGGAATAAGCGTCGTAGCGAGGTTGTTCTCATGGTGACTCCTTTGCGTAGAATTGGGCTTGCACTCGCTAAAGGATGCTCTATTACTATAACGCCTCTGCGCGAGGAACGTTACAGGTTGTTGATGGCCAATCTCTGTCGAGGGTGGCTCTCCAATCCAGTCCTAAAGTGAAGCGGCGACCAAACCCGCGGGGTCTTTGGCTCGTGGTCCTGTACTGACGTGCCTTGATTCACTGAGACCCCGCTGGTTTCATCCTGGCTTTGGTTTAGCTGCACTGCGACGGACCACGGTGTCGGAAATTGATGATGGCCACGAGGGAAGGTATGATGAGGTGCACTCAATATTCCCTCTGGGAGCACCGCAACGATGAAGTCGGTCCAAAAACCGCGGAACCCGGTACTCAGCCCATTCCTGATCCTGTGCGGGATCGGCTTCTTCGCTATATTCAGCTCGACGATGTCCAAGAACCCGGCGCTGCCCCTTTTCGCCAGGGATCTGGGTGCTCCCGACCAGTACATCGGTTTCATAGCCGCGGCCTCGACTGTGGTCGGGATTCTCACTTCGATCCCCGCGGGCGCGCTTTCCGATCTGTACGGACGGCGGCGAGTGATCCTGGGCGCAACGTTCGTGTTCGCCTCGGCACCTTTCCTCTACCTGTTCGTCTCGTCGCCATGGGAACTGGCGTTGGTGCGCGTCTACCACGGTCTGGCGACGGCAATATTCGGACCGGTCGCCATGGCGCTCGTCGCAGATCTGTTTCAGACGGGGCGCGGCGAGAGCATGGGCTGGTACTCGTCCTCGACACTCGTGGGCAGGGCAGCTGCGCCTTTCGTCGGCGGAACGCTCCTGGCCGCCGTGGCCGGCACATCCGCGGGTCTCGGCAGATCGTGGCTGGGGCTTTCGTCTTACCAGTGGGTATACGTGGTGTGCGGGATCTCCGGACTTCTCGCCCTGGCAGGGGCGACTCGTCTGCCGATAGATGACAGGGTTCGCGGGAGCGCGACATTGCGCGAGAGTTGGGCGAAGCTGCGGGTCGGACTCGGCGAGGTTGCTCGCAGCCGGCCTATCCTGATGACGTCGGCGATGGAGTCACTCCAGTACTTCTCCTACGGGGCCATGGAAGCGTTCCTGCCCCTCTATGCGATCTTCTTCGTGAGACCCGCGTTGACTACTACTGAGGTTGGGACGATCTTTTTTGCCCAGATCCTGGTGACGGCCCTGACGAAGCCGATGATGGGGAAGACCTCTGACCGCATCGGGCGGCGTCCCGTGATCGCGCTCGGTCTTCTCCTGAGCGGCACGTCGATGGCGCTGTTCGTCACAACCGGCAACTTCCCGCTGCTGCTGGTGGTGGGGATGCTTTACGGGCTGGGGCTCTCGGTGGTCACGTCCGCCACCTCTGCCTACGTCTCTGAGTTGGCCAGGGCTAGCCATTACGGGTCGGCATTGGGCGTGCTGTCGACGATCATGGACGTAGGGCAGGCTTCGGGTCCGATCGTGACCGGCCTGCTGGTCGCCAGCGTCGGGTATCAGCCCGCGTTCTCCTTTGTCGGCGTTCTGCTGCTGGTCGGGACCGCCGGCTTCTGGTTCCTGTCCCCGCGGCCAGCCGACGGCAAGGGGACGTAGCCCGTGCCTGCCGGGGGAGTCGCTGCGAGGGAAGCGGCCCGGGCGGCTCAGCAGGAGCTTTGCCCTCCCAATCTGTTACCATGGCTACTCGCAGTGATGATCAGAGCGGCCGGGCACCTGGGGCGGACCGTATCGCGCTGGCTGTTCCCCATGATGACGACATATCCCGGTAACTTGATCTAGCAGGAGAAGAGAATGTTGACTCGGATTGGCACCATCACCGTCCAGGTGACGGACCAGGACAAAGCCCTGGAGTTCTACACCCAGAAGCTGGGTTTCGAGCTGCGCGCAGATCAGCCCATGGGCCCGGGGCAGCGCTGGATCGAAGTCGCTCCGCCGGGTGCGCAAACGAGGATTCTGCTGTATAAGGCTACGCCTGAGGCGCCAGGCGCTGCCTCCTACGAGGCCGCCCAGGCCGGTATAGGCAAACCCACCCCGATGGTGCTGGAGACGGACGACATCGCCCTTACCTTCGCCGAGCTCAAGGCGAAAGGCGTGCGCATCGTGGATGAGGCCGAGCATCAGCCCTGGGGCTGGTGGGGCGTCTTCGCGGATCAGGACGGCAACACGTACGGCGTCCATCAGTGACAGTATTGCTCTCGTAGCGCTAGGAGCGTGTCAGGGGCGACTTGCTCCTACTTCCTCTCGAGGGACGCGCGACTGCTGAGCTCCTCTCTTACGGGACAGAGGGGCCCAGCCGTCAGCACGCGCTCCCATTTGTGTTGCCATTGAATTCCTCGGCAACCGCGGCCAGGGCGTCGGCGGGGCTCTTCTGTCCGGCGACCACTTGCTGTGCTGCGGCAGCCAGGCTGTCCATCAGCTGGTTCCACGTCGCCGGAAAATAGACATTTCTCTTGCTTTCATCCAGATACTTGAGGGCGAAGGCGAAGTCAGCGCCGTCCGGCGACTGGAACCACGGATCGTCCAGAACTGCCCGCACAGAGGGAAGCTCGCCGCCGACCTTGACGTTGGTTAGCTGCGACTCCGGTTCAAGGATGTGTTGCATCAGGGACCAGGCACCGTCCGGGTTCTTCGCGCCGCTCGGGATCACGATCTGCCACCCGTCCGAGAAGGTGGGGGACGGCTTACCCTTCTCGAACGAGGGGACGTAGCCGACGCCCAGCTGGTCTCTCGTCGTCGCTTTCCCCGTCCACATCGAGTTAATCCGGTCAGTGCCGACGATGCCCATGGTCTGGCTGCCGGCCATCATGGCCTGAGTGACGGCCTCGATGTCGGCGGAAGCCATGCTGTCAGGCATCGCCCTGTATTTGTGTACCAGGTCGTAGAGAAGCTGATACGCCTTGATCCCGGCGTCCCCCGCGAAGGCCGCTTTGCCGTCGCTTGTGAAGTAGTCCCCGCCGGCGCCCCAGAGGGCTGGAAGGAACCACTGGTACAGTCCGATGGCATGTCCCGTCGCCGAAAGGGGAATCCCCACGCCGTAGACCGGGGGCCTGGTGAGCTTTGCTCCCATCTGCCCCAGTTCGTCCCACGACTGCGGTGGTTCCTTTATCAGGTCTCTGCGATACATGAGGGGATAGCACCGAGCTTCCAGGAAGAATGACAGTTTGTGGCCGTTGAAGACCGTCGTATCCCACGGAATCACGAACTGTCCCTTCTGCTCAGCCGGCCAGCCCGAAACGTACTGGTCCAGCGGCATAAGATCGTTGGCGGCAGCGTGCTGGGCCATGAGCAACAGGTTGGCGCGCGACAGATCTGGGGACTTCCCCGTTTTCACCGCGCCAGTCAGGTGCAGATCGATGTTCTGCTTGGGGAGAACCGTGACGTTGACCTCGACGTTGGGATATTTCTTCTTGAAGCTGTCGAGTATCATAGTCTGCGCCCTGGCGCTAGCGTCGTCGCTCTTGGGGTCCAGGAAGGTCCAGTACTCTACGGAGTTGCTCTTGATCGTGGCAGGGGCAGATGTGGCGGCGATCGTTGGCGCGACCGTAGGCGTGGTTGCCGGCGCGGTCGGGACAGGGCTCGGTTTCGGGGTGCACGCCTGCAGCCCCAGGCCGGCGAGGGCGACCGCCGCGGTGCCCAGATTTGCCAGGAACCGTCTCCGGGTCAGTCTGCGTTCTGACTTGCGGGACTCGACTTCGAGGTTGCAGCTTTCCTTGCTGCTGATGCGCTCGGACATATCGACCTCCCAAACAAGGCGGCGATCAAACCCACGGGACGAGACCTCCGGGGTCTCGAAGACCCTTGAGGTCTGGGCTCGATCTTCCGAGACCCCGCGGGACGAGACCTCCGAGGTCTCGAAGACCTCGGAGGTCTGGGACTGTTCCTAGTCTTCTTTGAGCGCCGGCCTGCTACACCTTGACTACCTTGACCAGGGTATCGAAGAACGAGGCACTTCCCCCGATGGGGTCGGTCACCGGCGTCGTCTTCATCACCTTGTCGAGCAGAAGTGCCGAGTTTCCGCTCAGGCCGGTTGCCCGCCTGGTATCGCCCGGCACCGTGACGCCGTCGACGACCGCGTCTGCCGCGCCGTAGCCCCAGTGACCATACGACAGGGAGACGGTCACCGTGCCCGGCCGCAGCCCTTCCAGCATATGCACCTTCCCCTCGATCGGTTTCTTGCCAAGGGGTCCCAGGTCGGTGACCGCATCCGGATTGGACGCTGAAACCAACTTAACCACGTCTCCCTCGCTCAGACCGAGGCCTTTCCCGTCGGCCGCGTTCATGAGGACGAAGTTCTCGGGCAGGAGGGCTAGCTGCGACCAGTAGTTCGATACCGTGCGCTTTGCCCCGAATATCTCTTTGAAGGAGCTTAGATGGAATGTGTAGCCATCCTGCTGGATCGGCGAGCCATCGCTGAAGGACGGGGGAGTGTAGTGCGGGACGCCCCAGGTGAACGCTCCGGTGATGCTGTCCTTCGCCGTTCCAACCGGCTCGACGTATATGTCCCACAACTTGCCGAACGTGTGGGCCAGGTAGAGTCCGTTGTAGGCTTTGTCAAAGTCCTCGAAGCGTCCCCCGCGGTTCAGGACATAGACGACCTTCTTCCACATGCCGGTGCCCACGGCACTTTGCCATTTGGTGGCGTCGTAGACTTCCGGTGGAAGATGCTTGCGCGCGTTGCCGAATATAGCCATCTCCGCGTCGTTGGCATCGGGCACGGCGTCGTTCGCGCTGTCGCCGGCGGCGACGTTGGCGACAGCCTTGAGGTAGAAGTCCTCCGGACGCTTCAGATCGACGCCAGTCCCAAACGCGTTCTTTCCGAAGCCGGGGGCCCCGAGTGCCGTCGCGAAGGCGATCATCATCGCCTCCATGCCGGTCGGCATCGCCTCTCCTGCCACCGTGACGGTCTCCGGGATAGGCGGGGCCACCGGCTGCCGGATCTCCGAGGTCTTGGTGATCACCGACGGGGGTGCCCCCAGGAAGGCCCAGCGTTCCATGTAGCTCACGTCCGGGAAGATGTAGTCCGCATAGAGCGAGCTGTCTCCAAGGACGATATCGTCGGCGATCAGCAACGGGATCGCGTTGGTATCGCGCAGGACCTCAACCTGTGTCTGGTTGGCCGGTGCGAGGAGGCCCGGGTTGCCCATATGGAGCCACAGCGCCTTGATCGGATAAGGGTAGGCGGCCTGGGCAGCCGGCAGCACCTCCTGATAGACGTTGCTGGTGAAGGGGAACCACGGCCGCTTTGCGGGGTAGCCCGCGAACAGCGTGGAGTGGTCGTAGGACGATCCCTCGCGGGTCAGCTTGATGCCGAACGAGGCACGCTTGTTCGGGAACGCCGCCAGGTTGAACGGTTGGGTCTTGGTGCCGCCCATCGCGTTCCAGGCACCGCCGCCCACGGAGAAACCGCCCTTCCAGTCGGGATTGCCTATCAGCAGGTTAAGCGCGATGAGCGCCTGGGCGGTGTAGTAGCCGTTCCAGTGCTTGACGGCGCCTCGGTAAAAATCGATCCCCGCACGCGGGCCGTGGCTGGTGAACTCCTGGGCCACCGCCGTGATCAGGGCCGGATCGACCCCCGCCAGAGCGGCCCAGTCCGCGGTGCTCTTGGCCTCTGACTCTTCCTGCAAGAGTTTTAGCGCGCTCTTGACGTGTATTCCGTTCACGGTGGCATCTACCAGGAGATCGGCCTTCACCGCTTCCTTGCCGTATGGGTCGAAGGCCGTGGGGTTACCACCCACCAGGGCGACGAAGAGATCGCTGGCGCTTTGCCCAGCGGGGGCAGACAGGCCGGCATCACTGGCCCGCATGTACGCGCCCGGCTTGCCATCGGCCCCGACCTTGACGAGCCAGCCGGCGGTGCTCCAGCTCTTCTGTCCCGCCGCTGTCGCGGCTGCCTGGGTTGCGTTGACCAGGAAGCCCTCGTTGTAGCGCTTGTTCTCGAAGATCCAGCGTATCATCGCCAGCGCCAGAGGCAGATCGCCGCCGGGCTGCACCGGCAGCCACTTCCAGGCCTTGGCCGCGGTCTTTGAGAGCCGGGGGTCGACCACGGCAAAGTGGAAGTTCCGCTGCGTCAGGGAGTCCGTGACCTGCTGACTTATCGCCGTTGGTCCGAAGTTGCCCTCGAAGGCGCCGGTCCCCCAGAAGATCACGAATTCGGATTCGCTGTAGTTCGGCTTGAGGTGCGCGGGGCCGGTGGCCCACTTGCCCTGTGAGTACTGGGCCGTGGCGTAGTTGAAGGCGATGTGGTGGCTCAACTCGCAGATGGACGTGTGGTTGTACCAGTTTACCGAGCCGAGTGCGCCGTTGGTGAAGCGCTGGGCGAAACTGTCTCGGCCGGGCTCGATGCGTCCTGCCTGGAACACGAACTGATTGTTCTTCGGACCGAGATCGGGATGGTCCGGATCGATCAGGAGGTTGAGCTGATCGGCGTACTTCTGTTTGAAATCCGCCACCGACATTTTCCCTGCCTGGATCGACGCGACGTCCGTCGCCATCGACGCCCCGACCTTCGCGTCCTTGAGTACTATGACGTCCTTGAGACCTGTGACGTCCCTGTTCTCCCCGATGTCGCCGAACAGCTTGCCGCCGTTGACGATCTCGTTGATCGCCTGGTCGAATGGTATGGACTTCCACTGGTTGGACCCGCGCGGTCCGGTCCGCTTGAGCACCTTCCGGATGCGATATGGATCCCAGTAGGACTGGACGCCGGACTGCCCCTTCGTGCAAAGCTTCCCATCGACGGTGGCAGCCTGGTCCGGCGGTGTCGCGTAGTCGATGGCTGGGGACATGTTGAACGGGCTGTAGGGGTTGCCGTCGACCTTGACCAGAACACCGTTCAGGCTCTTCGCTTTGATAGTACACTGGGTGTTGCACTGGAGGCAGACGCCGTACAGGACGCTCTCGGGCTTGGACAGCGTGTACGCTTCGTCGGCATTCACCTGCCCGGTCTGAGCCAGCGCGATTGCCTCGGGCAGCACGCCTGCCATGAGGGCGGACCCACCCAGGAATACCCCTGTCTTAAGCAGGTCGCGCCTGCTGATTTGCACGTTCAGCGGCTTCTTCTGTTCGCTCATCTCCGCGCCTCCGCGTCGTTGTTTGTAACCAGTGGCAGATTCTTGTAGCCGATCGTAAACAGGAGGATGGCGAAGCTCACCACGAAGAGCCCGACCAGCCACTCCGTGCTGCTGGGTACGTAGTGGAAGGAGAGTCCCGTCTCCTGATAGGCCGTTTCGAGCCCGCGAATTTCGGGGACCGCCTGGCCTGGCACGACGATGTCCATGCGCACCGCGATGAAGGTGACGGCCATCAGTAGGCTGGCGAGTCCCACAGCTCCTACGGAGCGGGGCCGGAAGACCAGCAGGAGAATTGGGATCAGTGAGCCAATGGCCAGGTGCACCAGCCAGAATGTCCACCAGGTGGGGCCGAAAAGCATCTCCCGGTACGCTCCAGCCGTCGCCGGGATCGAGGCGTACAGGTTGATGGAGATCTCAGCCCACTCGAACAGTAGGTCGAGCGCGAGAAGCGCTAGGACGATTCGGCCCAGCAGGGTCACCATTTCCTTGAAATCGGTGGAGCGGCGGTCTGGCCACAGAACCGCGACGACGAACGCGAGGAGCGCCCCACCAGAAGCGAGGGCAGACACCAGGAACAGGATCGGATAGAGAGGCGAGTTCCAGTACGGACGCGCCCCGAGCACGCCGAACAGGGACCCGACTCCACCATGGAAAGCAATGGCGAGCGGGACGCCCAGTGTTCCAACTACCTTCAACACCTTCTGGTCGTGGGCGCGACCGGCTGCCGACGTATCGGTATTACCCAGCGAAAGGAACCTCGCCAGGGCGCCGGAGAAACCCTGGCGGCTTCTCCATGCCACCAGGTCTGGCCGCAAAGCGAACCACATTTCTACGATGATCAGGATGAAGTAGGCGGTGTACAGCCATACCATCCAGGCCATCATGGAGAGGGGATTGGGATGGGCGTACACCTCCCAGAACCTCTCCTGGTGACCGAGGTCCAGCCAGATGGTGAGCAGCGCCGTCACCAGGGTTATGAACGCCGTGAAGAGGGCCAGTTTGCCGATTCGCTCGAGTTTTCTGATACCGCCGACGTAGATCAGCGATGAGAGAAGGAAGGCGCCGGCCGACAGGCCGATGAAGTAGATGTACATCGCCACCCACAGCCCCCACGGCATGTAGCTGCCGTAGGCGGCTATTGTGTGGCCCAGAGTGAGCCTTTGGAAGAGGCCGTACAGCCCGGCGACGAAGGCCACCGCCCACACGAGGGCGAGGACCACCTGCCACCAGCGCACAGCGCTCTGGCGAGTTGCTGAGATTGCTGACATCTTCACCCTCCTAGACGAGATAGTAGACTCTCGGACTGGTGCCGAGCTCTTCCTTGAGCCGCATCACGTTCGGCGAGGCTATCAGCTCCGACACAAGGCTGTCGGGTAGGTTGGCGTCGCCGAAGTACGTGGCGCCTCCGATGCAGGTGGTGGTGCAGGCCGGTAGCATTCCGGCGTCCAGCCGGTGAACGCAGAAGGTGCACTTGCGGGCGTTGCCGATGGGCGAACCGTTGGCCCTGGCCCACCGCTTCCCGTACTCGAAGTTCGCCTGCTCCTCGTAGGGCTGCTCAGCAGGCGTGTTCTTGGTGTAGTAGAAGCCGGAGTCGAAGGTGCGCGCCGAGTACGGGCAGGCGTTGATGCAGTACCGGCAGCCGATGCAGACGTCGTAGTTGATCTGAATGATGCCGTCGGGTCGCTTGAAGGTTGCCCCCACGGGACATACCTGTGTGCATGGCGGGTTCTCGCACTGCATGCAGGGTCGCGGAGTGAAGCGGCGGGAGACGTTCGGGTACGTACCGATCTCTTCCTCAATGACGGGCCGGTAGACGACACCGGGTGGGAGCTGGTTCTCCGCCTTGCAAGCGACGGTGCAGGAGGAGCAGCCCACACACTTGCGCTGGTCGATCACCATGACCCATTTGCGCTGGTCTAGGGGCTTCGCGAGGGCTCGCTTAAGGTCGGCCTGCATGCGCAGGAGGATGTTCTCCCTGTCCGGAGACGAACCGGGAGCAGACGGGATCGTGATGCTGGCGCCCGGGCTTTGATTGGTTGGCGTCTGCTGCGAGCTGGCCGCCTCGGTGACGGCAGCTCTTCCGGCGGTGCCAACGGCGACCGCGGCGGCGAGGCCGAGCCACTTGAGGAAGCCACGCCGCTCGCCATCGGGCGGCGCCTGTTCTCCAGAAGCCGGGGCGGGCGCTGGGGAATTGTCTTTGGTCATAGATCGCCACCTCCCTGTAGCCAGTTTGGAACTCAGCACAAACAGCGAAGGAACCCCGGGCGTCGACCCTGGGGCACAGGGGGATTTTGACCCGAAAGACACTAATGGGGGGAGAGTAGAACCCCGTGCACTTAAGACGTGGTATTGCGGAGAGCCCGCCGAAGGACGCGTGGTGGAATGCGGATTTCCCGCAGCCCGCGCGGGACCCGTCATTCCTCTGAAAGAGGGAGTGCCACTCCTCGTCATCCCCGCGAAGGCGGGGATCCAGGCTAGTCGCTGGTGCCATGGATGCCCGCTTCCGCGGGCATGACGGGTTGAGGGAGACTATCCCGCTTTCATTCACGGTTGGTGCCCCAAAGGGGCATGGGCAATTCCCGCGCATGCGGGAATCCAGGCCCCGGGCTTGGCTACTGGGTGCCCGCTTTCGCGGGCATGACGAATGACCTCTTTCTGCCTTGCGTCACTCTTCGGCGAGAAGACCGTGCTGGCGCGCGAACTGGACCAGAGCCCTGCGCCCGCGGACGCCCAGCTTTTCCATCAGCCTGGTCTTGTGGGCCTCGACCGTGCGCACGCTTATGAACATCTCGCCGGCTATTTCGGCCGTGGTGTAGCCATGGGCGATGAGACGAAGCACCTGGATCTCTCGCTCGGAGAGCGGCTCGATCGGCTGGTCTGGAGCCGGCTGGCGAGGTCCCCAGCTC
>JAJYKO010001127.1 GCA_021788565.1 Chloroflexota bacterium | reverse complement strand
CCAGGCCTGCTTCATCGCCGTGAGGATGCGCAGCTTGTCGTCTACCATCACATAGTGGTCAGCCGGGTAGCGTGCCTCGACGTCGTCCAGCACCTGCTCTTTGTGGATGTAGATGAGGACGCGGCCTTCGACCGCTTCCCATAGCCCCGAGCGCTCGACCTTCCGCGGCTGGAACACCACGTCGCCGTCAGACAGGATGACCGTCGGCCCCCACGCCGCGAGCCGCTGGATTACATCCAGCGCCCCTGGGTACAGGCGATCCGCGAACGGGTAGTCAAGCAGATAGAGGGATGTCGCCAGCAAATGTGAGTCGCGCAGATGCTCGATCCGGTAGCGCTGTAGAGCGCCCAGGTAATCGGCGTACCCGAGTTCGGCTCGCAGATGCTCGAATATCTGCCAGTACCGCTGCTGTAGCTCGGACCCGAACGATTCCTCGAGGTGGCGACGGAGATCGCGCTCGACCTGATCGTTGTCGAGAAGGGTGTTGTCGACGTCCAGTAGGAAGACTACTCTATGGACCGGCGCCATTGCTTCACCTCCGCATTTCCCAGAACCGTGGACTACAGCGTCCACCAAGAGTGACGCTGAAACCAGCCCACGTGAATTATCACCTGGGCCGATCCGTCGGTGCGTTGCCTCATCTTGCGGCCGCAAGTTGTAGACCACGCTGACGACCGTGATCGACGCCAGGCTGAGACTCTCCCCTCACAACGCACGAACGCGCTCACAGCTGCCCCTAACCGCCCGTCGCGGCGACCTGCCCTGGGCGCTTCGTCGGGATGCCCTGCAAGTCGACTCCCGTTGGCGAGATTGTCTGGCCGAGGACGCCCCTTCCGGCGAAGTCCTTGACAGTCTGGTTGCCTGCAAGACCCGGGATCAGAACGTACGAGGCAGGCGTGTAGTGCCTCGGCCACACCTCGGACAGCACGGTGCCCGGGCAGCCGGCCGTCGCCGGCTGCCCCGTCGCCTGGCAGACGTTGAACTGCTGCACTCCGGGCGGCGGAACGAAGTCCTGTACCGGCTTCCCCTTGTGGGCGGCCTCCATAAAGGCCTGCCAGATGTAACCTGCGCCCATGACGCCGAGCACCTCGTGCATCGGCGCATCGTTGGTGTTCCCCACCCAGACACCAGCCGTCAAGTCTGGAGTGTAACCGATAGTCCACGCGTCCTTGTAACTGTCGGTGGAGCCGGTCTTGGCGGCATCGGGGATGTTCAAGAGCAACGGACTGTTGGCACCCTCGAGCGGAGTCCTGGCCCAGTTGTCCGATAGGATGCTGGTGACCATGTAAGCCTCATCCGGGCTTACCACCTGCTGCCCGCCCTGAGGGTGGTACTGGTAGAGGACATTGCCCTGCCAGTCGGTGATCTTCAGGATGGCCACGGGCGGGTTGTAAACCCCGTTGTTGTCCAGCGCAGAGTAGGCGCCAACCATATCTAGCAAGCTCACACCATCCGCTCCCAACCCAAGGCTCAATCCGTAGGTCGACGGGTCGGAGAGATGGACCCCCAACTCTCCAGCGAACTTCACGAAGTCCGGAATTCCGTCGTACATCAGCACCTTAACCGCTGGAATATTCCGGGAGTTCGCGAGCGCCCAGCGAAGCGTCATCGGGCCGTTGAAGGTGTAATCGAAGTTGTGCGGCTGATAGGGCGGCAAGCTGGGTGAAGTGTTCGGAAACGCCGTCGGCGTATCCAGTATCACCGACTCAGGACCAAGGCCCTTCATGAACGCGAGGGCGTACTCCAGAGGCTTGATGGTCGATCCGGTCTGCCTCGGGGCCGTGGCCATGTTGACCTCTCCCGAGATGGAGTTGTCATAGTAGTTGCGGCTTCCGACCATCGAGAGGACCTCTCCCGTCTTCGGATCGATGGCCACGAGCGCCGCGTTGTTGGCCTGGAGCGTCTTCAGGTTGGCGAGGTGAGCCTGAATGGCCTGCTGGGCCAGATGGTTCAGGTTCAGATCCAGCGTCGTGGTCACTGTCAGCCCCCCGCCGTACAGAATGTCAGCCCCGTACTGTTGCTCGAGGAGTTGCTTCACATACATGACGAAGTGGGGTGCGTGAAACGGAACGTCCGGACTGGTCTTGATATTCAGCTTCTCCGCTTTTGCCTGGGCAGCCTGCTGCGCACTGATGTATCCCTGAGTCTCCATTCGGTCCAGCACGTGCGACTGCCGCTGTTTGGCGGAGTTGAAGTGGACCACGGGGTCGTACGCGCTGGGAGCCTGTGGCAGTCCGGCCAGCATAGATGCCTCAGCAAGATCGAGTTGACTCGCATGAAGGCCGAAGTAGGTCTCCGACGCTGCCTCGATCCCGTAAGAGAGATGGCCGTAGTAGACGCGGTCCAGGTACATCTGCATGATGTCGTTCTTCGAGTACACCTGGGTGATCCTGAAGGCGAGGACCATCTCCTGGATCTTTCGAACGTAGGTCTTCTGGGTCCGTTCCGGGCGGGCGATAAGAACATTCTTGGCCAATTGCTGGGTTATGGTGCTCCCACCCTGCGCCAGGCTGCCGCTGCCCAGGTCCTGGATTAGAGCCCTGGCGATCCCGAGCGGGTCGACCCCCGGATCGGTGTAGAAATTCTTGTCCTCGGTGGCAAT
>JAJYKO010001126.1 GCA_021788565.1 Chloroflexota bacterium | reverse complement strand
TCTTCGCAAGGGAGTAACTCAGTCCGGATGGGTTCTGGAAGTTCGGCACGCCGTAGAACAGCTTCGATGGCCCGGCGCGCAGCGCCACGCCGAGTGCCTCCATATCCGGACCGTCCTCCAGCAGCGGAACCTGGACGAAGTCCGCCTCGTACAGCGAGAATGCCTGCAGCGCGCCGTGGTAGGCGGGGCGCTCCATCAACACCCTGTCCCCCCGGTCCAGCAGTACCTTGCCGATCAGATCGAAAGATTGCTGAGAACCGTTGGTTATGATGATCTCTGCCGGATCCGCGTCCAGGCCGTGTTTTCGGCGGTATCTGTCCGCGATGTACTGCCGAAGCGGCAGATAACCCTGAGTGGTCGTGTACTGCAACACCCCCGGACCGGCCCCGCGCAGCACCTTCGTGGCTGCCTCGCCGATCTCCTCGATCGGAAAGAAGTCCGAGTTGGGAAGCCCCCCGGCGAAGGATATGACCTCCGGATTCTCCGTGACACTCAGTATCTCGGTCACGAAGGAGCGGTGCACCTTGCCGATCCTGCTGGCAAACAAACTGCTCATGTGCTGCTCTTCCTCACTGAAGACGTATGGTGAGTGGATCATACCTCATTAGGCGCTTCCTTGCAGCCTACGTGGCGCCCAGGATTATTGCTTTCCAACGGTATTGCATCTATATGTTATAATCTTAATTGCGGTATGAACGGCGGCTCGCCTCTCAGTTGGGTATGGTTCAGGACCCCTTTCCGAAGCTCCTGCGCCCAGTTCCAGTCTAGTCGCGCTGACCGAGCAACCCAAGATTTTTCTGACTTAAGGAGTCAGCGCGAAAAATGGTAGACAAAACCCTCACGTGCCGCGATTGCGGCAGCAGCTTCGTGTTCACCGTGGGTGAGCAGGAGTTCTTCGCTCAGAAGGGCTTCACGAACGAGCCCTCGAGGTGCCCCACCTGCAGGTCGGCCCGCAAGAGCAGCCAGGGCGGCGGCGGATACTCCAGTGGTGGCGGCTTCGGGCGCGGAGAGCGCCAGATGTACCCGGCGGTCTGCGCCGAGTGTGGCAAGGAGACCCAGGTCCCCTTCGAGCCCCGCGGCGACAAGCCCGTGTATTGCTCCAGTTGCTTCGAGAGTAGGCGCAGCTCTTCGTATGGTAACAGCAGGAGCGGTGGTCGCGACCGTTGGTAGCCCCCGCGGCTTCCTTCGAGGAGCTTAACCTTCGTCCCGAGCTTCTTGCGGTGCTGACCGGCATGGGGATCGAAGCCCCCACTCCGATCCAGTCTCAGGCAATCCCGGCCCTCCTCGAGGGCCGGGACGTCATCGGTCAGGCGCGAACCGGCTCCGGCAAGACCCTCGCCTTCGGTATCCCCATCATAGAGCGATGCGACCCGAACCTGCGCGGTGTTCAGGCCCTCATCCTCACTCCCACGCGCGAGCTGGCTATCCAGGTCGCGGGCGTGCTCGGCCAGGCCGCCAAGGCCCGCCACCTGTGGGTGACTGTCGTCTACGGCGGCACACCCCTTCCCCCGGAGCGGGAGGAGCTGCTGAACGGCGCTCAGATCGTCGTCGGCACCCCGGGCCGGGTGCTGGATCACCTGTGGAATGGCAATTTGCCAACCCAGGACCTGCGAATCCTCGTCCTTGACGAGGGAGACGAAATGCTCGACCAGGGCTTCGCACCCGACATCGAGAGAATCCTCTCCATGATGCCGCGGCAGCGCCAGACGGCCCTCTTCTCCGCCACAGTGCCGCAGTGGGTGACGAAGATGGCATCTAGCCACCTCACTAACCCCGTGACGGTGCGAGTTGACGTTGAGAACGGTGCGCCGCCGGAAATCGAGCAGGTCGTCTACGAGATGCACCCGGACGTCAAGTTCGGCGCCCTCTGTACCCTGCTCGACCTGCGAGGCGAGGATCCGATCCTCGTCTTCGGGCGCACCAAGATAGGTGTCGAGCGGCTTGCCCGCGACCTCAAGCGCAAGGGCTACCCAGTCGCGGCCCTCCAGGGCAACCTGGATCAGAGCGCGAGGGAGCGCATAATGTCCGGGTTCCGGTCTGGCGCTGTGCCGATACTGGTCGCGACCAACGTCGCTGCCCGAGGGCTGGACGTCAGCGGCATAGAGGCGGTCATCAATTACGAGCTGCCAGAGTCGGCGGAGATGTTCACGCATAGGGCGGGCAGAACCGGCCGGATGGGCCGCGAAGGGGTGGCGATCACCTTCGTCACACCCGAGGACGCCTACAAGTTCAGGCAGATCGAGCGCACCCTGAGCAAGCAATTGCCGCGACAACCGTGGCCTGGCAGCGGGGCTTCGCCGGTCGTGACAGAAAGCGCGTCCACCCAGAGCCACGCGCGAATCGTTCCGGCAGCCGCCAGGGATCATTCTCCCAGGCGCGGCTACCGTGGACAGAGAAGCGTTTCCCACGCCACCGCCTAGCCCGAGCGGGAACACAAGGTCGAAGACCCCAGGTCCATGGACCCGGGGTCTCCTGATTCTGTCGAGCGAACATGTCAGGCGGGCTCATCCCCGGAATGACGGCGGGAATGCTGACGGGGAGGGGACGGGAATGCCGCGGGGAGGGCGAAGGGGAGGGCGAGGCTCCTGCCGAGCCGCCTGTT
>JAJYKO010001125.1 GCA_021788565.1 Chloroflexota bacterium | reverse complement strand
AATGTCTTGTAGTTGGGATCAGCCTGCAAGAGCTGCTGCCACAGCCTCAGTTCGTCTCCACGGTTGCCCATGATGATAATAGGGGTGGGGCGGCCGGCTGCATGGATCGCCTGGTAGGTGCCGTAGCCATCCCCACCCTGGGTCACAACCGCGTCGATCTTCGGCAGGCTGGGCAGAAGCCCTGCCACGGCCTGCTGCGCCACGGTCTGGGTCCAGTTGCCATTTACTGAGCCGACAATCTTTATGCCGGGGGACTTGGCGAAGGTGTCCACGATCCCCTTGTGGATATCGGTATCCACTGAGGTTCCGGCGATGCCCCGGATCTCGAGCACGTTACCCTGTCCGTTCAGCTGCTTGATTACGAAGTTCGCCTCGTCGGCACCCATGCCCACGTAGTCGTAATTGACCTGATAGTTGGATGGCTCCGTGGCCACTGAGTCGAAGCTCACTACCAGGATGCCGGCGTCGGTCGCCTTCTTTATTTCGCCGTTATTCGCCGTCGGGGAAGTGGCGTTGATCACGATCGCATCGGGCTTCTGCAAGATCAGGCTGTCAATCTGGGAGTTCTGCTGAGTTGCGGAGTTGTCGGAGTTCACAACGGCGGTGCTGGCGATGATGTGGTTATCGATCGCGTACTTCGTCGCCGCATCCCATGTCTTGAGCATCTGCTGGCGCCAGCTGTTGCCGGCATAGGAGTTGCTCAACACTATCTTCATCTTGGACGTATCTTTGGTCTTTACTATGCCAGTACCAGCGGCGCTGGCTGCCGGTGCGGTGGTCGGCGCGGCCGCCGGAGCAGCTGTGGTAGGTGCGGCCGCGGGGGCTGCCGTGGTAGGAGCGGCCGCGGGGGCTGCCGTGGTAGGAGCGGCCGCGGGGGCTTTGGTAGCAGCGGCCGGCGCTGCCGGTGCCGTGGTTGGTGCGGGCGCCGCCGCGGGCGAGCAGGCGGCCAACAGGGATAGGCTCAGGACTGTGGCCAGGACCAGCCACCAGGATCGATACGCCTTCATGACATCCTCCTTGTCAGTTTCGACCTTCACTTTGTCGACTGGAACACACAGTGGGTATTGCTAGATTCCGTTGTGGGCCTTCTGTAGCTTTTCTGCAGAACTGCCTCCTTTGTGAGAGAATGAGTTCTCGCTGAACAGTAGAACTCCACCGCTTCCGATATGCTACGCTCGAATGATCGAGCCGAAGCGCGTGCTTACCCCAGCAGGTCAAATCCCTGCCAGGTGATCTGGTCACACAGCTCCACGACCTTGGGCCAGGCCGCCGTATGTTCGGGGCCCGCCGCCCAGGCTTGCCGGTTCTCTTCCGTGTCGAAGACGATGTCGATCTCGTAGTTCCAATCGCGGCTGGCCTGAATAGCCACCGTCATCTCGGGTCCGAAAGATCGCAGCAGCGTGGTGGATTGGAACCCTCGCTGAACCGTGATAGCGGGGACGTACGTCTCCTTGTACAGCCGCTCGAGGCTTGCCTCGTGGCCGGCCTTGACACGGAGATAGATGTGCAGGGTGATCACCTAGCACCTCCGACCTTCAGGTTGTACACCTCGATGGCTGTTCGTCCAAGGCATGCCTCTAGGTCGCTCTCGCTCAGTCCGTGGCTACGATACTTGGTCAGTTCGGTCGCGATGTTGTCGATCAGATCGGCGCCAAGCATGACCCTGTTGGCACCCAGGTCCTTGACCATCCAGGCGACGTCGCTGCTGGGACACCAGGAGGTCTCCAGATATACGTTGGGGCATTCCTTGGCAGTAACGAAAGCCTCGGCGCTATGTATGCTGCCGCCTGAATGCGCTAGAACGATCCTCACATCCGGGAACTGCCGCGCTCTGGGGATTATCATCGAAGGATTCGCAAAGGGAATTCCCGCACCGGTGTGTACCATGACCGGCACCCCCAACTGGCGGGCCGTATCCATGACCATCTCGGCATCTTTGCTGAGGGGCAACACCGCGTGGCCGATGGTGTGCATCTTGACCGCCACGAAGCCTAGCTCGCGCACGCAGCGCGCCGCCTCAGCGAAGTACTTGTCGGGATCACTGTGGGGGCTGAGGCTAAACATCCCGAAGATGCGGCCCGGGTGGAGCTTAGAAAGGTCGGCAACCCGATTGTGTACTGCCACGGCATCCGGGGCTCCCGGGAAGGGTTGGACTATGGCCGCCGTGATCCCGTTCTGGTCCATGGCTGCCACAAGATCTTCTTCCGTCTGATTCAGGTCGAAGACACGGCAGCTACCCAAATGTTGATGCCCGTCGACTACAATCATCTTCCACCTCCTTAAACTTCGAAAAGGCTAGCCGACGTCGGCGATTATCGTGCAGGGACCCCCGTCGATCCCTTCCACGACGAGAGGCAACGCGTACACGCGCTCGGGGGAGCCAGAAACTGCCTCCAGATTGACATCTTCGATGATGATCAAGTAGCGCCCTGAGCGATTGATGCCGCACAAGATCTGGTGTGCAAGAGTCCCCTCCGGATCCGACTTGCGGTAGGCCGCTAGCGAGACAAAGTCCGCCCCCACAGCCTTGAGTCCAGGAAACTCGAGAAGGTAGGAGCACGCCTCAGGGGAGATGCCCGGCCCTTCGGCCGCATAACGGTTCGGC
>JAJYKO010001124.1 GCA_021788565.1 Chloroflexota bacterium | reverse complement strand
CGGAAGAGTTCGTCCGTTTCAATCTGAGCCAGCGGATCGAGCACATCTTGATGATGGTCTCCTTCACCATCCTGGTAGTGACCGGTTTGCCGCAGAAGTTTTACGGCGACGGATGGGCGCAAGCTATCATGATGACGCTGGGCGGGATCGAGATTGTGAGATTGGTGCACCGGGCGTGCGCTGCCCTGTTTGTCCTAGAAGGGATCTATCACATCGGCTACATCGGCAGTCTGGTCGCGAGCGGCGACTTCAGTCCTTCCATGATACCCGGCGTCCGAGATGTCCGGGACGCCATCAACACTCTTAAATACTGCATAGGCACGTCCTCGGTAATGCCGAAGTTCGGCCGCTTCGACTACCGCCAGAAGTTCGAGTACTGGGGAGTGGTGATGGGGTGGCTCATCATGGTTAGCACAGGACTCATCATGATATTCCCCGCCCAGGCGACTCAGCTCCTCCCTGGAGCCTTCATTCCCGCCGCGAAGGAGATGCACGGCGGGGAGGCCCTGCTGGTCCTGTTGATTGTCGTGACCTGGCATCTCTACGGTGCCCATCTGAACCCCCAGCGTTTCCCTGGGGACACCAGCATCTTCACGGGAAAGATTTCTCGGGAGAGGATGCTTCAGGAGCACCCGCTCGAGTACGCGAGGTTCATCAGAGGCCTGGTGGAAGATGTCCGAGAAGTGCCACCGGCACCAGCCGAGGAGGTGCATGCGGAAGGCGACTCCATCGATCTGGAGCCCACATTAACCGGTTCGGGCCGCGATTCCTTCAACCAAGAGTATTGACAAGCTCCCGGCCTGATATATAATGTTTGTGTAAGCGTTTCACAAAGGCGTGAGACGTGTGGTCGGAGCTGACGGATGGCTTCCCTGATGGGCGTATGCGCCCCAGTGGAGCCATTCTTTTTTTGCTGAGTATTGTGAAGGAACGCACAAACTTCGCCAGCCTGATCTCCGCCTCTGCCACGGAATGAGCGTGAAGAAGGAGGACCGATGAGCGAACCTCGAGCTACCTCGTTCCACGGCGATCAATCCAGCCCGCGGGACCAAGCACGGACGGTGACGGAAGACCTGGAGGTGGCCGCGGCGATCCGTGAGGTCGAGCGGTTGCTTCGGGAGTCGCGCGAACCCGAAGCCGTGGTCTTCCGAGTCGGGCCCAATGTGCTGGGTCAGAGACGGATCAGATCGCGATAGCACCAAAGGCGGTGGGAGAATGATGACGTTCTCGGAAGTCCTGCAACCGGTAGCCATCGGAGTCATGCTTTACGGAGCGGCGTGGATGCTGTGGCGCTGGTGTCTTTTACCGGCTCATCCATCCGAGCTGCAGGCGGAAAAGCGGGCCAAGCTGATGCTGGGCGAGTTCCTCACGGACGAGGAACACAGGCAGTTGAGCGAGTCCGGCTATCTGGCGATCGGTAGCCCTGGTTTGGCCGGCCGGATCTACCGTATTCGGGAAGAGGGTCGGTGTGTAGACGTGTACGACTCGGGCAAGCTGTCCATGAGGATACGCTTCCAGCCATCGCAGGAGATCCCCGCTGGGGACCTGATCCTGATGCACAAGTTCATGATCGAGGGCAGCGAGCAGGAGTACCTGAGATCGGCGAATACTCGATGGCGGCGAAGCATCAACAGCGCTGACAGAACTAAATGGATCCACAAATTGACCGGCAGGAGGTACATGAATATGCTCACGAAAGTCAGCGGCGGTGAAACAGTCAGAGGTGGAGTCTACTGGAGCCTGAAGGACGGGGAGTTCGTCTGCGTCCCGAAGGGAGGGGGAAAACTGGAAGGGGGATCCGAGCATAAGTACATCAAGGCACCCCTGCCGGTGGTGCTGTGTGTCGGCCCGATAATGGGTCTGGCGTTTGCGATGTTCCTGCCCCTCTCGGGAATCCTGGTGCTGGTGCCATTCCTGGTCGGGAAGGTGCGATCCGCGGTTTCTTCGGGCAAGGTAAGCGCGGCTCACATGGCCAGTCTTCAGGTGCAGCCCGGCACCTCATACCTGGGTCCTAGCGGGAATCCCGCTCCGAGCGACCAGAATGAGGAGTTGACGCACCTCCCAGGTGAGGAGAATGGGAAGCTCGAAGCGCTTGCCGCGGAGATTGCCGAAAGAAGGTGGCGAGAGCACTGAGGGAGAAGCCTCCGAGTCAGGTAACGTGCGGCCTGCCGATGCCGACAGGCCGCATATCTCGACCCGAGGGAAGGAGAGGGTATGGGCACAAAGACGCTGCTCAAGACGCTCACGACAATGGGGTCATGGGGGCCCGGTCCTATCACCATCATCGCGCTGGCATCTCTTTTGGCTGGTCTGGTGTTAGCCGTTGCCACAGTCGGGTCGGTGTACGCCAGCCCCGATCTGCAGCCGAAGACCACTCATCCCGTGCAGGGCAGAGAAGACTGCCTGGCGTGTCACCAGGTTGGAGGAGGGGTTAAGCCGACTCCCACCAGCCACGCCTCTTATACCAATGCTATGTGCCTCGGCTGCCACCCAGCCGGGGATGTGGCGGCACCGGCTCAGTCTGCGCCCGCGAACTCTCAGGCGGGCTCAGCGCAGCCCACAAAGCCGGCCATAACCGCCCCAGCGGCGGCGCCAGGGGCCACCGC
>JAJYKO010001123.1 GCA_021788565.1 Chloroflexota bacterium | reverse complement strand
AGACCGTACTCAACGACCATGTGAGATCGTTCTTAGGTGAACTGCCGCAAGGAAGCCGGGTGCTGATTACATCAAGGATTGGTCTCGGCGAGTACGAGGACAGAGTACCACTACGGGCAATGGATCCACGCGACGCAGTGCAGTTACTTCGGGTGCTGGCTAGGAATCACGAGATCGAATCGTTAACGCGCATGCCAAATGCCGCTCTTGAGAAATATTGCATACGGATGCATAATAATCCCGCATGGATCAAATGGTTCGTGTCGGCAGTTCGGACAGGCGAGCGGCCCGAAGCGATACTAGCCAACCCCGAGGTCTTCCTGGATTTCTGTATGTCTAACGTGTACGATTATCTGTCAGAGGAAAGCCGCAGCGTGCTTTGTTCACTCTACTCCTTGCCAGGGCGACATAGCCAGGCTGAGTTGGCGTTCCTGAACGAGATGGATACGGTTCCGTTTCAGAGGGTTATCCAACAGCTTATTACTACGAGCTTCGTTGACTTGACGTATGAGCAGCGAGGGATCACATATGATACACAGTATGAGCTTGCGGACTTGGACTGCACCCCGAAAATGAGACAGTGAGTTAGCGAATGGTATCCTTGGCGAGAGGAGCCATTCATGGGACTCAGACGACGACAGTTCAGCCGGGACTTCAAGGTCCAGGTGGTTCGCGAGATCGAGGCGGGCAAGACGCTCGCCCAGGCCGCGCGCGAGCACCAGCTCAACCCCAACACGATCGTCAACTGGCGCAAGCGTCACGAACAGTACGGCGAGCAGGCTTTCCAGGGCAACGGTCATGCCTACACGCAGGAGGCCCGGATCGCCGAGCTTGAGCGCGTGCTCGGCCAGCTCACCATGGAGAACGCCCTGCTAAAAAGGGCGCTCTTGAAGCTGGAGAGGCAGGCTCCGCAGGCAAGCGCCAACGGCGGCGCCAGATGAGCGATCTGATCTCCCAGTTCGCGACGAACGAGATCGCGTTGCCCATCAGCCGCGCGTGCGAAGCTCTGTCCCTGCCGCGCTCCACCTGGTATCGGTTGCGCGACTGCCCTGCGCCGCTCGATCGGGACGTGGCACTGCGCGACCAGATCCAGCGCGTGGCGCTCGCCCGACCGACCTACGGCTATCGGCGCATCACCCACCAACTCGGGCGAGACGGCATCCTCGTCAACCATAAGCGCGTCCTGCGCCTGATGCGCCAGGACAACCTTCTCTGTCTGCGCCGCAGGATGTTCGTCGCCACCACCGATAGCAAGCACGCTCTGCCGGTCTGGCCGAACCTTGCTCGGGATTTCGTCCCGGACGCGCCCGATCAGCTCTGGGTGGCCGACATCACCTACATCCGCCTTGAGCGCGAGTTCGTCTATCTGGCGATCATACTCGACGCCTTCAGCCGCCGGGCCATCGGCTGGGAGCTGGATCGTCGTATCGACACCCGGCTGGTTCTCGGAGCGCTTCAGAGAGCGCTCTCCTGCCGCAGGGTCCAGCCCGGTCTGATCCACCACTCCGATCGCGGTGTCCAGTACGCCTCCTCCGAGTACGTCGAGTGCCTCCGGCAGCACGGCGTCCGGATCAGCATGAGCCGGCGCGGCAATCCCTACGACAACGCCTTCGCCGAGAGCTTCATGAAGACCCTCAAGTACGAGGAGGTCTACCTGACCGAGTACCAGGATCTTGCCGATGCCAAGGCGCACATCGGCGACTTCCTCCACGACTACAATCACCACCGCCTGCACTCTGCCCTTGGCTACCGGCCGCCGGCGGAGTTCGAAGGGCTTGCCGAGTACAATGGGTTTGGGACAAAGGAAGGCGGGGTGGGCCGGTCCTCCCGGTCCGCCTCGTCTTTGAGTGTGGAAACGGCGGTCGACGCGATCGACAGCCGCACCGCGGAGGCAGGCAGACAAATCATCACCATTCCTTAACTCGTTGTCTCACTCAGGGGTGCATCCCAAGTACTTCCAGAACTGCCTCAGCGCGGCGGCTGCCTCGGTGAAAAGCACATAGCCCTTCGAATCCGCCACCGGTGTGTGGACCTTTGAGACAGGAATCCCCATTCGACGCGAGTAGAACAACCTGCATTGGTAGATACTCAGCCAGGGGTAGAAGCAATGACCGACGTTCATGGCGATGAAGTCTGGCGGCCGCGCTATCGGCAGCCAGTCATTGAGGTAGTTATTCAAAGATGCTGTGTAATCTCGTCCGTCTTTTGTGGCTGCCCACGCTCCATACGTATTCACTAGCTCGCCGCATCTTCACTAGCTCGCCGCATCCTCCGTGTCCGGCGGTGGCGATGCCGACAGTCTCTGGGTCTGTATTGAGGGCCCTCATCTGAGCCCACGTGCCGTCCGGTCGTATCATCGGGACGTATATAGGATCGATCTGCTTGATCTTGAGGATTGACTCCCATGCCGCTGACACAAGCATCGCCCGAAGGTCGTCGCCGGGGCCTGTGTCCGTCGATGTGTCTCCGATCCAGAAGTACACCTTGCATTTCCGGGGCGCAAGCCCCCTAGCCCGGATTATTCATGAGTGTCCGGCGCGATGCCCGGACGGCGGTCATCGGCCGGCACGATGGGCGGTTTGGGCTCCGCGGGGCCGTGTCGGGACG
>JAJYKO010001122.1 GCA_021788565.1 Chloroflexota bacterium | reverse complement strand
CCACGTGTACGCGGGGCGTCCCTTCGAGATGGAGCGCCACCTCCGCCGTCTCAAGGGTGGTCTCGATGCCTTAGACATCGACCTCGCGATGAGTATGGAGGAGCTAGCGGGCAAGTCCATGGAAGTGGTGCAGCGCAACAAGCTCCAGGACGCAGCGATCTACATCCAGGTGACGGCCGGCGCAGCCCCTCGCATCCACCTCCGACCAAAGGAGCTCCGCCCGACCCTCATCGTGATCGCCAGCCCCGCAGCCCCTGCCTCAAGCGAGTGGCCGGACAGCGGCATCAACTGCGTGACGGTCTCGGACGATCGGTG
Source organism: Chloroflexota bacterium (assembly GCA_021788565.1). The sequence continues at coordinate 2,293 of JAJYKO010001122.1, read as the reverse complement.
GGGCGGCTGCTACATCAAGACTACGATGCTGCTGCCGAATACCACGGCGAAGCGAAGAGCCGTGGCCGCGGGCTACTCTGACGCGATCTTCGTCCGCGACGGCTACGCCGTCGAATCGACCGCCTCCAACCTTTTCGCGGTGTTCGATGGTGCGCTCTGGACAACCCCAGCCAGCAACTACATTCTCCGGGGAATCACTCGTGAGGTTGTGCTCGAGCTGGCACACGACGCAGGAATAGCAGTGAACGAGGCCCCGATTCCTATGCATCGGCTGTTCACCGCCAGTGAGCTTTTCGTCACCGGCAGTGGGGTGGAGCTCGTTTGCGTCTCCTCGGTGGATGGGAAGCAGATAGGCACGGGCCGGCCAGGGCCAGTGATCAAGACGCTTCGGGACGCCTTCAGGAAGCGCACGCTGGCGAGATAGCCCGTTTGATGTCCTCTTCGTGGACAGGAGGTTTCGTTGCCCGGCAAATACCATCTCTGGATCAGCGGCTGCCAGATGAACGATTCCGACGCGCAGCGGCTGGCCGGAAGCCTCGAGGCAGCCGGCATGACGCCGGCCGAGGGGTTCGAGGACGCCGACATCGCGGTCCTCTACACATGCAGCGTGCGACAGAGCGCCGAGAACCGAGTGCAGGGGCAGCTCGGCCATCTGAAATCGCTGAAGGCGCGCCGCCCGGATATGGTTCTATGCGTAACCGGGTGCATGGCTGGGGCAGATCAGGCGGAGCTTCGCGGGCGCTATCCATTCGTGGACCTGTTCGTCGCCCCAACCGACATGGACAGGCTGCCTGGCCGTCTCCTCTCTTCATCGGGGCTCGAAGGGACATGCGTTCCGGAACTCAGCGAGTACACAACAAGGGTTCCCGTGTCGGCCGGAGTAACGGTCATCCGCGGATGTGACAAGTACTGCACCTATTGCATCGTGCCGTACAGGCGAGGGCCACAGGTCAGCCGCAGCGAGGAGGAGATCGAATCCGAGGTCCAAAGCCTGTTGAGAAGGGGCGCGAGGGAGATCGTCCTGCTCGGGCAAACGGTGGACGCGTGGGGTCGAGATCTAACCCCTCCTCGCCCTTTCTCGGGGCTGCTGCGATCGGTCGCCAGGCTCCCCGGCCTGACCAGACTGCGATTTCTCACCTCGCATCCAGACGACTTCACGCCGGATATCGTCGAAGCGATTTCGGAGCTGCCGCAGCTGTGCGAAGAGCTGAACCTACCTATCCAGTCGGGGGATGACGCCATCTTGCGACGGATGGCCAGACCGTACAGGGTTGGTGAGTATATGGCCCTCCTCGGACGGATCCGTGACGCCATCCCAGACATCGCCCTCTCCACCGACGTCATCGTTGGCTTCCCCGGTGAAACCGCGGAGCAGTTTGAGAACACGATGAGGGCACTGCGCGACGTGGAGTTCGACGTCGTTCACGTAGCAGCGTACTCTCCAAGACCCGGCACGGCGGCCGCACGCAAGATGACGGACGACGTGCCCGCGGTGGAGAAGAAGCGGCGTCTTCAAGAGGTGGAGGAGCTACAGACCGCCATCGCTACTCGCAAGAACTCGCGGTTGGTAGGAACGACCGTCGAAGTCCTCGTGGAGAAGAAGGAGAAAGGCAAGTGGTCAGGTAGGACCCGATCAAACCGGCTTGTCTTCTTCGAGAGCGATAGCGAGCTCACCGGGCAACTGGTGAATGTGACGGTGGAACGATCTGGACCCTGGTCGCTGCAAGGGACGTGGCGGGAATACAGTCCGCTTACTCTCCCACGCTGAGGTTCACCGTCACGGGGCCATCGTTGTGCAGGCTGACGTCCATGTGCGTCTGAAACTGACCGGTCCGCACCCTCACGCCATACCCCTCGATCAACTCCGCAAAGCGATCGACAAGCTTCCGAGCGGCTGATGGCTCTGCAGCACCTACAAAACTCGGCCGGCGGCCCCTGCTCGCGTCCGCGTAGAGCGTGAACTGCGAAACGACAAGCACCTCACCACCGACATCCAGCAGGGACAGGTTGAACTTCCCTTCGGCGTCATCGAAAAGTCGGAGATGCACGACTTTCTCCGCAAGCTTCTTCGCCTCCTGCTCGGTGTCGCCGTGACCCACACCCAGCAAAACCAGCCATCCGCGCGCAATCCTGCCCACAACGGAGCCAGCAACGCGGACCTCCGCCTCGGAAACCCTTTGAAGCACCGCCCTCATGTGAGTGATGGGTGATAGGTCATCGGTGACGAGCAGAGCGCGTGGCTCATCGCTCGTTCTTCGAAGTCGACACCGAGGCTTTTGACGTATCCTTGGAT
>JAJYKO010001121.1 GCA_021788565.1 Chloroflexota bacterium | reverse complement strand
GGCTCCCGAGCCCCCGGCGCTGCCAACGGTGGCTTGGATCAATCGACCCGAGGAGATCGCCATTACGACACAGTGATTATCCAAACTTTCTGTCTCTCAAAGGTTGACAGGCGCCGCACGGACATCGTTATCGAGGGCCGCTCACGCGGCCTGAGCACTGTGTCAACTTTTCCTGGGTCTCCTCAAGGCACGGAGAAACCGAACCTAAGTGATGAGTAACAGCTGAAGCAAGCGAGAGCCGCCCTACTCCCTACCCGCTCAGGGAGGGCTAGGCACTTGCTGGCTATCGCTGGTAACAGGAGCTGTGTGTGCCATAGGCGGCGTGGGTGCGTTGTCGGTCGTGGTTTTCCGTCGCCCATGGCTTGGCACGCCTCAGAACCGGTTCAAGGCGTCACTGATCGGGGATGGTGGTGGTGCCGGCCGGAACGGCATCGCCGAAGGCCTCATGGAACGTCAAAAGGCGGGCGATTGTGGCCGCCCGCCGTGTCCTTCGGTCTTTGCAATGGCGCGGGACATCTGTTCACTATGTCCCGACGCATCAGAATGGTGGGCGAAGGGGGACTTGAACCCCCACGTCCTTTCGGACACAGGAACCTGAATCCTGCGCGTCTGCCTATTCCGCCACTCGCCCGGGACTAACCATGATAGTGCGGCTGCGCCCGGTACGACCCGGTCAGCCCATCCCCAAGGGGATGACACTGGCGGAGAGGGAGGGATTTGAACCCTCGGACCCAGTTTCCCAGGTCAACTCATTAGCAGTGAGTCCCATTCGACCACTCTGGCACCTCTCCGGGGTCCAACGTGAATGACATTCTATCCCTAAGGCCGCGCGACCTATCGCACTAGCCACGCGCAGCGCAACGGGCTGGAACCGCTGTGCCGCCCAGCCTGCCTAGGGTTCCAGACTTATGTGAATCGAGACCGACTTGCCGCTTGGACACTCCGCGGTGCCCTGGGCATCGAGGATCTTGACCCATGCGACGGACGTGAACTTCTTTGGGACCGGAATCTCTCAACGGCCATGATCATGATCATCCGCCGCTCGAGCAGCCTACTTCCAAGGTCACGTAGGCAATCTCGTTCTCGATATGCAGGCGGGAGACCCCGGTTGCGCCCGAAGTGACAGGGCGGAGATGGTGTTGGCATCCCGCCCTCGCCTCTGGAAGTCCTCCACGACCTGCCGGAGGGTTTGAGTGCGGTACAGGATCGAGCGCGCGATTCCGGAGTGCTGTGCCACCGCGGCGAAGGTGACCCTCGGCCAGCGGCAACCAGTTCCGCGCAGGCGTGCTCGACAGCAGGCAGCCTGGGGTCATCCATCACTGTCCAATGCCTCCGAGATGCTCGTCGATGCGCTTGGCCAGGGCACGATGGCGCTCGGCTTCGGCAGCCCAGCAGCGCTCCAAGGCGTCCTGTGCCAAGAGCGCGACATCGGCTCGCACCAGTCCCGAGGAGCGCTCGATCCATTCGTCTATCTTGGCGAGGTACGGGTCGGCCACCGAGCCCCGCTCGCGGGTCTCGGGCGGGTATCCCACCGCCCGGCGCGCCAGGGCGCGCTTGACGGTCTTGGGGTCCACACCGGCCAGCTGGGCGGTGGTGGCATAGGAATGGGTCAAATCGTAGAGTTCGGCCAGCTCGGTGGTCTTGCCTTGCGACAACACTGAAGGGGCCCCCTTGGGCTGATACGGATGTCGTCTACCCCGATTCAAGCTCAGGGAGAGCCCCCGTTCCGGGGAACCTGTCCGTACGGCGCCCTAATTACGTGGCCGCGGAAAGGGATTATTTCATGGCGGCGGACACTCCCCTGGCTCGTCAAGTGGGTGCTCGTGATTCCCCGCTACCTGGTACCGGAAATATTGTCGGGCGACTGGCTTCTTGGATGGGACAGTTGGCGAATCCTGGTGAGCGACGGCCTGCTCGGACTGTTCGCCCTCATCGCGGCGATCACCGTCGCGGTCCGCGGACACTATCCATCGAACCTTTTCGACCTACTGATGGGGCTTAATCGCTGGGTCTTCCGCGTTCTCGCCTATGCGCTTCTCATGACGGACGAGTACCCACCCTTCCGGCTCGACATGGGTGGAAAAGACCCGACCTCACCTGCGCCGTCGACACCAGAGCCGGCGCATCCGAGCGCGGGCGGGCGTCTCTGATTCAGGCCGAGACCCCCAACTGCCATCTCACACACCGCCCAGGAGCCCCAACCTCAACGCTTCGCCAAGAACGCCACGGCATTGGAGACAGGTCATTTGCTCCCGGAGGTCCGCAATCCCCGCCTCATCGCAATAGAACGAGGCACCAACCAGGTCCGCATCGACGACCAAATCGTCTCTCAGGACACCGACGACTCCAAAGACGCGTTGGCTCTCGAAGGAGCTGTTGGTCTCCCAACCGACAGGGTTCACGCGCTCGAAGCCGTCGAACAGGCCGGGTTCACCAAGCCCGAGCTCCTTGCGAACAATGCGCTCGGCCTCGCCTCTGAGATCCTCGGGATTGCTGAGTCTGCCTCCGCAGAAGTCGAGCGTGCTCCGGCCAACTCCTGGCCTGAAACTCGGCGGAGGAAGCAAGAGCCGACTATCGGCGATGACGATCACTATCAGCGAATCAGGGTTCTCG
>JAJYKO010001120.1 GCA_021788565.1 Chloroflexota bacterium | reverse complement strand
TGCAGCTATGCTGGTAGTAGCTTGCGGAGGCGGGGCTGCTGCTCCGACCGCGGCTCCCGCGGCTTCCGCCCCGACCAAGGCGGCCGCCCCCGCGGCGACGACAGCGCCTGCGTCAGCTGCTCCTGCAGCGGCGACAACGGCACCTGCGGCGGCCGCGCCCGCTGCGGGCGGAAGCCCGATCTCAGTCAAGATCGGCCTGATCGCTCCCCTGACGGGCGATGTCAAGACCTTTGGCGAGTCCACTAAGAATGGGTTTGACATGGGCATCGCTGAGGCGACTGCGGCCGGCAAGCTGAAGATCACCACGGTAATCGGCGACGACAAGAACGATGCGACCGAGGGCGTCAACGTCGCGACCAAGGAGATCACCCAGGACAAGGTCAACGCGATCGTTGGCTCCGTTTCCTCGAAGGTATCGATCCCTATCTCCGAGGTAGCTCAGTCCAATAAGGTTGTCCAGATCACTTCGACCTCGACCAACGAGAAGGTGACCGTGGACAACGGCAAGCGCAAGGACTACGTCTTCCGCGCCTGCTTCATCGACCCCTTCCAGGGTCACGTAATGGCCAAGTTCGTCACTGACACTCTCAAGCTGAAGACAGCGGCGATCATGTACGACAACGCCAACGACTACAGCAAGGGCCTGGCGACAGTCTTCAAGAACGACTTCACCCAGATGGGTGGCAAGGTCACCAACTTCGAGGCCTACACCACCAACGACACCGACTTCTCAGCGATTGTGACGAAGATCGCGGCCAACAACCCGGAGTTCCTGTACATCCCTGACTACTACAACAAGGTCAACCTGATCGCCTCAGCGGCTCGCGGGCAGGGGATAAAGGCGGTCATGGGCGGTGGCGACGGTTGGGACTCCGCGGACTTGGACAAGAAGATCACCGACGGCAGCTACTTCAGCAACCACTACAGCCCGGATGCTACTAGCCCTATCGTTCAGGATTGGGTCAAGAAGTACCAGGCCAAGTACGGCGCTGTGCCTGATGCACTGGCTACCCTCGCCTACGACGCGACCAACATGCTGACCGATGCCATCGTGAGGGCAGGCAGCAGCGATCCAGCCAAGATCAAGGATGCGCTGGCCGCGACCAAGGACTTCAAGGGTGTGTCGGGCAACATAACCATCGACAAGGACGGCAACCCCGTCAAGAGCGCCGTCATCATCAAAATCACGGGTGGCAAGGAGACTTACGCGGCGACCGTCGCCCCGTAAGTCGCGACTTGGGGATGGGGAGCCGCTTAAGCGGCTCCCCATTTTCCATCACAGGAGTCGGCAATGGACTTTGCTTATTTCGCCCAGCAAGTGGTAAACGGTCTCCAGCTGGGCCTGGTTTACGCGCTGATCGCCCTTGGGTACACCATGGTGTATGGCATCATCCGCCTTATCAACTTCGCTCACGGCGATGTCTTCATGGTCGGAGCATTCATGGGCTTTTTCTCGCTCACGGCACTGGCCCATTCAGGGCTTGGGGGATGGGCGCTTATCCCAGCGCTCCTCCTGGCCATCGTCGTTTGCACCGTCCTGGGTGTGACAATCGAGAGGTTCGCCTACCGGCCCCTGCGCAATGCCCCTAGAATCGCCTCCCTGATCACGGCTATCGGCGTCTCGCTGTTCCTCGAGTACGGGAGCGGCCTCAAGTTCGTGTTCGGCCCCGACATTCGGACTTTTCCCCGGCCGTTCGCTGTGGTGGATATCGTGCACGCGGGCGCACTGAGGATAACGAATATTCAGATCATCATCCTGGTGGTAACACTGCTGTTTCTGGCCCTGCTCCAGCACGTCGTTTACAGGACTAAGATGGGTCTGGCGATGCGTGGAGTATCGTACGACTTCGATACCGCCAAGCTCATGGGTATCAACGTGGATCTGGTGGTATCGTTCACATTCGCGCTCGGGTCGGCGCTTGCCGGAGTCGGCGGGATCCTTTTCGCGATGGCCTATCCGCAGGTCCAGCCTTTTCTGGGGCTGATGCCCGGTCTCAAGGCCTTCGTGGCGGCGGTGCTGGGCGGGATCGGGATTATACCGGGCGCTTTGCTTGGTGCGCTGATCATGGGGCAGGCGGAGGTGCTGACGGCAGCCTTCGTCTCTACTACGTGGAAGGACGCGGTGGCCTTCGCTATCCTCATCGTCGTGCTGATGATCAAGCCGACCGGGTTGCTGGGCAAACGCGGGACGGATAAGGTTTAGGAGGCGGGATGAAGCGACCCGAGTTGCTCACGGTTGTAGCGGCGGTCGCAGTTGCCGCCGTCATTGAGCTGCTGATCTCCATCGGAGTGATCAACCCGTACTGGGAGTTGATCGTCCAGTATGCCTGCATTGTGACGATCGCCAGTCTGGGGCTGAATATCATCTACGGCTTGAACGGCCAGTTCTCACTGGGGCATATCGCGTTCTACGGTCTCGGTGCCTATGCGTCCGCGCTGATCACGAAGGAGTGGACGGGCGACAACCCGTTCGGTTTCCTGGGTGCGATTGTGATCGGTGGCGTGGTAGCCGCTGCTGTGGCGTTCTTGATTGGCCTGCCTATTTTGCGCCTTACCTCGGACTACCTGGGCATCGCGACCCTTGGGTTCGGGTTCATAGTGAAGGTTTTCTTCGAC
>JAJYKO010001119.1 GCA_021788565.1 Chloroflexota bacterium | reverse complement strand
TGATGGCTTCTCGCCTTAGTTAGGGAACAACGTAAGTCGTGCCCAGCGGGCGGCGGACGATGGCGGAGGGCTTCAGCACCACCAGCGCTTCCCCCAGTATGCGCCAACACTCTTCCGTATCCACGCAGGGAGTCCCGAGCCCTCCGTAGCGGGGGTCTTCGCTGGACCAGAGCATTTCCCAGATCTTTCCCTCCGGCGGCGCCAAGAGTGGCTCGGGTGCCGGGCGGAGGCGCAAGTCCCGGCCGAGGTTCACCAGCAGCAGCCGGTCGTCGCCGTCTCTTCCGAAGAACCGCAGCACGAATGCCCTGTCTCCTAGCGTGGCACCGTCCACGCCCAACTCTCCCTGTAGCCGGAAGGTCTGGTCCTTTCTTCGGAGCCTCAGCAGATCCCCATGGAGGGCGTACGTCTCGCTGTGCTTCTCCCTCTCCGAGAGGTCCAGCTTGCAGCGGTCGAAGGTTTCGTGGTCCGATGGTGCAGGGAATTGTGTTTGAATCTCCGGAGTATCGATGCTGGGGAACTGGGAGAGGAACTCTCTTCGCCCCTCATCCACCAGCTTTGCCAGCAGCGGCTCGTGATCAGCAAAGTAAAGAAAAGGGCTGGACGACGCGAATTCCTGACCCTGGAACAGCATTGGAGTGCCGGGGGCCAGCAGCGTGAGGGCAGTCAGCGTACGGTAGAGGCCAGGACTGGTCAGCCGGTCGCACCGTAGGCCGAAGGCCGAGTTTGCTATCTGATCGTGATTCTGGATGAAGACGACAAAGGCAGCGGGTTTCAGGGCGTAGGTCGGGGACCCACGCCGCATGTCCTGCCAATAGTAGTGCTGTCCCTGGTAGAGGTAGCCCCGCTTGACGGCCGATACCAGTTCCTGAGGGGTGCCGAGATATTCGCTGTAGTAGGCCTCATTGTGGGCGGTCATGGCAACTCTGGCGCTGTGGTGGAAGTCATCGTTCCACAATGCATCCAGCCCGTATCCGCCCTCCTCTATCGGCTGGACCAGCCTCACCCGCTGCGTCTCGTTCTCAGCCACCAGCAATATGGACCGGTCGCCCGCGATCTCACGCGCATGCCTGGACATGGCGGCAAGTATGTGTTCCGGCGCGTTGTCGAACATCTGCTGGGTTGCGTCCAGCCGCAGCCCATCCATGTGGAACTCGTCGATCCAGTAACCGGTATTGGCGATGAAGAACTCACGCACGGGGCCGGAGTTCTCGCCGTCGAAGTTGACGGGCTCGCCCCACTCGTTCGCGTAGCGATCGGAGAAGTAGTCCGGGGAGAACTGTTTCAGGTAGTTGCCGTCTGGGCCCAGGTGGTTGTAGACCACGTCCAGGATCACGCCGATCCCCACGGAATGGGCGCTGTCCACGAAACGCCTCAGGTCATCAGGCCTGCCGTAGAGGTGTGTTGGAGCGAAAAGATCAACTCCATCGTAGCCCCATCCAAAGCGGCCCGGGAACTCCGACACAGGCATAAGCTCTACGATGGTGATGCCCGTATCAGCGAGATCTCGGAGTTGGCCACAGGCAGCCTCCAAAGTTCCCTCCGTGGTGAAGGTGCCCAGGTGCATCTCGTAAATCACCTGGCCCTTCAGACCCACGCCCTTCCATGCACGATCGGTCCAGTGGAATGCCGCTGGATCGATGACCTCTGATGGACCGTGTGGACCGCGCGGCTGAAAGCGAGAGGCTGGATCGGGATACAGGTAATCCTCGCCGTCCAGCCGGTAGCGGTAAAGGGTGCCGGCCTCGGCCTCGGCGATCACCGCCGAGAAGTAGCCGCCGTGCTCGGGCTCTAATTCCATCCCCTGAAGGCCGGCCTCATTCGAGGTTGCCCCGTCCGCTTCGCCCAGCACCACTTCGACCCGACGCCGTCGGGGTGCCCACACGCGAAAGCGTACCCCTCCGCTCGACAGCAACTCTGCCCCGACAGGCAACCGGCATCCATCCCCCTCGCTCCGCCGCATGCTTCACCTCAGAACTACTTGACCACACAGACTCAGAGGGCACGGACATATAGGGAGAATCTCTGTGTCCTCCGTGTCTCCGTGGTGGATCACCTCATCGTATCCACGTAGCTGTGAGCACGATGGATGCCGCGATTGGGCGGAGAGGGCCGAATTGCAGACCGCGAGCACACAGAGACGCCAGGATACTCGGAACAGACTTCGTACCCTGGCGTCTCTATGTTTATCTTAACTGACTGCTAGCGGCGAGGCCCCCTGCCAGACGAGGCCGGTCCGCCGAACCTGGATGACTGCTGGCGAGGCGGGTACGACGACCGCCGTACGGGGGCAGGTGCCACCGTCTCCTTAGCAGGGTGGATGTAGCTGTAGAAGTGGTTCACTGACTCGCGCTTGGTGCCTCTGTGCACCGCCAGCGTCTGCACTTTGCCACGATTCTCGCGAACTAAAGCCCACACCCCCTGTCCAGTGGGACCTTCTTTGCCCTGGATCTGAACTGACAGGTTGTGAGCTTCCAGCAGATGCTGCTCCAGGTTAGCCGGTATCGCGTGAGTAGTACCATGCGAGCCGGTCTGCTGAGGGGCTGGTGCCGACTGGGTATCATCCGACATGGTTGTGCCTCCAAATTGTTGAACATACCGCTCTTGGGCCTACCGGGGGTAGCAC
>JAJYKO010001118.1 GCA_021788565.1 Chloroflexota bacterium | reverse complement strand
GCGTAGCGTTCCGTCAGCAGCGTCATGCGAGCACGCTCCTCCCTTGGCCAAGCAGCGTCCGAAGGAGATCATCGGTGTTCAAGCATACAACCTTTTTGGTTTCGGCTTTGCCGAGTTAGGCTACCTCGATTCCATTGCGACCCTGTACCATATGCAGTACTCTAAGGAGTGCATTTACTTTGTTGTTCATAGAACTCGAGCTATGAGTCCGGCGAAGATGTTGGCCAACCGATCTCTCAGTACGTTCAGACTGGCGTTTCTCATCCTCGCTGGCGTCTTGCTTCTGACGAGCGCCGCCGGGTGCAGCCATCCTGCCGGAGCAGTCGGAGGAACGGCCGGCCGTCAGGGCACTCTCCTGCGCATAGTCAGGCCCGATGGGTCGGGCAAGGAGACATCCCTGAAGGACCTGAGCGCCCTGGGGAAAGGCAAAATCCTCGTGGACGGGAAATGGGAGGAGGGCCCCACCCTGCCCGAGTTGCTGAAGCTCGGAGGGGTAACAGAGTTCCAACATGTGACCATCATTGGGTCCGGAGCCCCGCCGCTAACCCTCTCGAAGGAGGAGGTGGACTCGGATGTGGTACTGGCCATCACGAGTCAGGGGAAGCTGAGGCTCGCCTTGCCCGACATTCCCAGGAACGAGTGGATCGACGAAGTCAACACCATCAAGGCGGAATGAGGTACACGCCACGACTAAATCGGGGGTGAGGACCCAGCACCAACGGTGAAGCCGGCGCTGGGTCCCGCCTGGCCCTACTTGCCGATCATCACCTCGCTGGCCTTGATGACGGCATACGCCTGATCGCCCTGCTTCAGTCCTAGCCGCTGCGCGGAGCCGGCAGTGATGGTGGCGACAACCTCCTGGCCACCGACCTCCATGATCACCTCAGCCATGACGCCCTCAATCTTCACCGACTTGATCGTGCCACGCAGGTGGTTTCGAGCACTGATTTCCACGTTTCCTCCTCGGCATTGAAGCCATAGCCATATGTTCTAATCATCGAGGGCAACCGCTAATTGCCCCATTGTCATATTACATTCACACTGTAGCGTTGCCCTGCTAGCATTATAGCACATGGCTGCCATTACTGGGCAGATAAACTCACTAACCCATTGCCATTCAATCTTTCAATTCGTGTATGGCTGTCAGAAACCATTACGGCACCATACCGAACGAGATGCACAATTGTTGCCATCTAACAACGAGTCTTTCTGATGCACTTGTGATATTGAAACAGGCACATTTATGCTGTAGGTGTTGTCGCAGGAAGTAACCACCAATGTGCTGGCGACGTCGTTGGTTTGCCGAGGAGAGACTCTTGAGACGGGGCTAGCTCGCGACAGCGAGCCTGGGGCGCTCCGCCCGCGTTAGACCCGCGGGGGCCGGGGTCGCGCCCTCGACGAGCGGCATAGGAGGCAGCCCCTTTTCGAGGGCGGAGAGGAGGTCGTCGTGAACGTCGTCGCCGGGCCGCAGCCGCGCCGCACGGAAGTAGGCGCTTCTCGCTTCGCCGACCTCGCCGAGCCTGTGCAAGGCGATGCCGCAGAGCAGATGGGCCAGATACAGGTTCGGGCTGAGTTGACATGCTTTCCGCAGGGCATCCGCGGCATCATGGTTGGCCTCAAGCTGGAGATACGAGAACCCGGCTTCGAGCTGAGCCTGAGGGTTGCGAGGCTCACGCCGCCGCTTCTTCTCGCGTTGCTCCAGCAGCCTGAGCCAATCTCTCAGCTGGCGCGCTTCGAAATGATCCGGCGCGAACCTCAGCACGTCGTCCACCGCCCTGAGCGCCTTGTGAAGCTGACCCCGAGCAGCCATGGCATGCGCCTTCTCCATGACAGCGGCACTCGGCTGCGTCTGAGGCGTGACCCCCGAGGGATCCGTATGCAGGGAGGCCGCGGCAGGCGGCCGAACAGCCTCAGGATCCGAAAAGCCTGCGCTCAGGATCGCTGGTTCCGTTTCGGACTGCAGAGACGACGCCCGCTGAGCATGAGCAGGCTGCTGACACCGGACCTCTTCCGGAAGGAGATCGCCAAAGTCGAAGGCCGGCGCAACACGGGCCAACTCCGTCAGGATATCAGCCACCCGCACTATGGGAGGTCGCGTCCTCTGCTCGGGGGCGTTGACATAGAGGACCGTCACGCATACAAGCGTCGGAGCACCACCACATAGCTGGACGGCGATCCCGCCATCAGCTGCCTGGGACATGGCGCGCAGCCCGGTAAGTACGGGTGACTCCAGCCCCACGGCTTCGGGGAGGGTCAGCTCCAGGTAGTCGTCACTGACACCACAGCTGGCAAAGAGCCGGCCGCCCTGACTATCCACCAGGATAGCTCTCTCGAACTCCGTTCTGATAGCCATGCCCCCACACCCCTCCGCGCCCGAGCGAAGCTGCGCCGGAGAGATTGTACCATATGTAATGGGACAATGGAATAGTTATATAACAACGCAAGAAACAACTTGCCGAAGTTAAACTGTATGACTTGACATCGGGACCATAATCGTGTTATTCGTACCGCATCAAATGGAACACTTGAGGATACAGTGGAACTACGTCTCGACCAGGCGTCTTCGGATCCTCTCCACAAGCAGATCATCGATCAGATCCGCCACCAGATCGCAGTGGGCCAGCTAA
>JAJYKO010001117.1 GCA_021788565.1 Chloroflexota bacterium | reverse complement strand
AGGTTCGTGAACAGGGTGTTGATGGCTGCCACGGTTGAGGACTCCTTCAAATTAGTAGTCGCCATTGGAATCGTCCCTTGAGTAATCAGGTGGCGATGGCGTCGGGCGCGGTACCCGGCCGGTGGCCTGCGCTGGTAGACGCGTGACACGGTTCACCCCCCAACCCGGCCGGCACCGGCGTAGTGGGCGCCCCAGAAGCCGGAAAACACGGGCATCTCGCGGACGGCATCCCCAACGGCGGGGGCGTTAATCATCTGGCCATTGCCGCTGTAGATGCCGACGTGCGTGATGCGCTCGAGAGAAGGGACGGTGCCGCCAAAGAAGACCAGGTCTCCAGGTTGGAGCCGATCTCGACCCAACCGCAGGGTTACGTCGAACTGGTCCTGGGCCGTACGAGGCAGGTGGACTCCCATCTGGAGATAGATCCACTGCACCAGCCCGGAGCAGTCGAAGCCCGTGCGCGGGCTCGCCCCGCCCCAGACGTAGGGGACGCCTATCTGGCCTCGGGCCAGATCCACCGCCTGGGCTCTCGCGACGGCAGGGTTGAGTGAGCCGGCAGGGACGAAAGGGCCGCGCGATAGGGTTTCGGTAGCCGGACGAGCGGGGGACGGAACGCCCAGCAGTGATGCGAGGCTGGCCACGGTGAAGGCGAGCGCCAGGACGACGGCCAGGGCCAGGCCCGCGGCCACCTTCAGGGCGTCCTTACCGAGCCCGAATAGCACGATGGACACGACGGCTTGCTGCATCAAGCACCTCCCCCAGCCCTGCCGGCACCCCCGCTTCGGCCCTCCAGAGCCCCTGCCGCCTGACGATATGTGAAGTAGCGGGCGAAGCCGAGCCCATCGCCCAGGTGGCTACGCATGAGTCCAGGGATCCTCATGGTCACCGCCAGCACGGCGACCCCGAGGAACACGGCTAGGAGCGCCGCGTCCGCCGCCATCGGGGTGAGGTCGGTGAGCAGGGATCCCCCCAGCTTGAGGGCCAGTACCTGGACGAACTGCGTGAAGACGGCGGAAAAGAATGTGCTGGACCAGAGCCGAGCCCAGCCCTGGGTCTGGGGCAGCACCCAGCACAGCAGGGCCACGGGTGAAACGACCAGGAGCACGTCGATCAGCGCGAGGCGCATCAGCATCTGGAGCAGCAGCAGGAGGCTGGTGACCAGGTAGATCAGGGTGGCGATCACGTCTACCAGCAGCTGCGAGGCCCCGCCGGCCTGCTCCCAGGCGGGCAGGGTCGCCTGACCGATTGCGACGCAGAGGGCATTGTTAGCATCGATGGCGAACCGCGCCCACCAGAGGCTGGTGTTGGCCAGGAGCGCCCCCAGCACCAGGCGGGGGAAGAGCTCCATCGCCTCGTGGTAGGGGGAGCCGAGCTGCCCCTGCGCCACCAGGTTGAGGCCACCCCACAGCGCCACCAATGCCAGCGCCGCGTTGGCGACCGCGCGCACCACGTTCCATAGCGCCTGGACGGTCGGGCTGTCGTAGGAGCCCGCGGGCGGGGTCTGGGTGATGAAGTTGAGGGAGCTGCCGAGCACGCCGCTCACCACCGCGTGCAGCGCGCCGGAGATGTCCTCGAGGAGGTTGACGAGGACCTGGTTGAAGACGTCCGCCGCCCACTGCCTGGGGTCGGGGAGGAGGTCCAGGGGTCCGCCCGACCCACCCCGACCTCGGTTGTCGCCGGTCTGTGAAGGCGCGGCTGTGGCAACCGGCGCGGGCTCGGCCGGCGGCTCCTGGGCGTACACAGGTAAGGTTGTGGCGATGTAGAGCCCTAGGGCGAAGGCCCCGACACGGCCGAGGGCGAGCAGGCTGCGAACCGGGCTCATCATCCCAGCCCCGCGCGGATCGGCGCATGCGGGTACACCCTGTCGCCGTCCTTCGAGACCACTAGTTCGCGAACGGCGTCGACGTCCTGAGCAACGCCTATACCCGATCCACCCCGCGACTGCGTACCGGCCGCAAACCTTGTAACGGCGTTTGGGGCTATGAGTCTTGAGGTGGCAGCCAAGGAAGTCCGACGGCTCGGCATTCGGCCGAGTTCAACATGACTTGGCGGTCCAACGACAAAGAGTAAGGAATGCAACATCAGCGACCTCCGGCGACGAACTACGATTTCGGCATCAGCCTAGAGGTCATCGATTACGTGGACGCTACTCGCGGGTTAGTTGGTAGCTAAGTTTCGGCTACGCGGGCCGAATCCAGGATTTCTGCAGAGTCCTGCCCCTGAGGGATCCTGCGTAAGGCACTCCTCAGCTACCTGGTCGCGGCGCTGCACGAGACCGGCGCTACGCAAGCTGGATGACAGCCTCCGTCGTTGATTCCGCCTAAGCGCTCGCAAGAGGAAGGACTCTGAGAACACAACAGGAGCTTCCGACCACGGGAGAGAGCACGGGGAAACAGGCACAAGTCCATTTGCTGTCTCCCCCCATATCAACTAGAGACTGGAGTACAGCATCCTGCAGGCAACTAGTAGGAGTCCTTGCTTGCCTCGAGCTTGTGATTGCTCGGAAGAATGGTGGTGACCCTCGCCTCTAGCTCACTACGGATCCTGCCAAACAGCTCCACCGTTTCCAGCTCCGGCTGATAGGAGTCAGGGTCGTCCTCGGGATCGTCGGCGTCGTAGTAGGTCTCCC
>JAJYKO010001116.1 GCA_021788565.1 Chloroflexota bacterium | reverse complement strand
TGATCGGCTCTCGATCCAGAATCGCGATGCCAATGAGAATAGGCACGCGGGTGCCGTCCTTTCGGAAGTATTCCTTCTCGAAGGGCTTGCTCCGACCCGTGTCCAACAGTTCCTGCAAGGCGCGCTCATCGAGTGGAGCGTGCTCGGGAGGCGTCATCTCCTGCCAGTGGAGCCTGCCGGACTCCAGGTCCTGCCGGCTGTAGCCAACCATACGGAGAAACTCATCGTTGGCATCGAGGATGTGTTCCATGTCGGCCATGAGGATGCCGATAATGTTAGGCTCGACCAGCTGCCGATAGCGACGCTCACTTTCTCGCAGTGCCGCCTCCGAGCTTATCAAATTCTCCAGGACGTCCCGCGCTTGATACTGGCGCCCACGAGCCCTCAGCGCCGACCGCACGGCGGATACCAGGGTCCATAGCCGCACGGGCCGCTCGACGAGCGTCACATTCGTAGCGCCCAGTGCCGTCTCGGCCCTGCCGCTGTGGATAGTGGGATCCCTGCCGCTGACGAGCAGCAAGACCGGAAGGTCGGACCAAGGCGGCTGAGCCTCCAGAAACCCCCTCAGGGCGGCTACCGCGTCCGTCGTGAGCGCGTCCTCCGTGATGAGGAGGCATCCGGCGCCCACGCCACACTCCGTCACGAGATCCTCCACACCGGTACAGACCTGCGAGTGCACGTCTGCGGTTTGGAGGACCCCTTGGGCAAGCGATGCATCGCGACCAGTCGGGGCGAATATCAGTACGCGCTGGCTGCCCAGGCTATTTGTCGCCACGGTCCAGAAGCAGCTCCTTTTCCCCCATGTATGTGGGTACGCCTGAGAGCACCCCCTGGAAGTCACGCAGCGGCTGCCCCACCTGAATGCCGGGACCGAGGCGGAACTCCCGCAGCGACTGCTCATGAGCCCCGGTGCGCTTCTTCATCACTGCGATGGCCTTCCGAACCAGACCGAACGACTCGAAGTAGCGGAGCAATATGACAGTGTCGGCAAGGTAGCTCGCATCCAGGGGCGTCTCCATGGCGGGCCCCAGCATGCCGTGCTGGGCGACAGTCAGGAAGGTGAGGGCCCCCCGTGCTCCCAAGTAGGTCAGGAGCTCGTGCAGCTGCACCAGGACCGCGCGCTCCTCTGCCATCGCGTTGAGGTACCCGTTCAGACTGTCAATGACGATCAGCCTCGTACCGTTCTGTTCCACCTCGCGGCGAGCATCCTGGGTCAGCTCCCCCGGAGAGATCTGCGCGGGGTCGAGCTGGGTAACCGCTATGCGCCCAGCTTCCAGGTGCGGCCGGACGTCCATTCCCAGGGCCTCAGCCCGCGCCATGAAGGTAGCCGCTCTCTCGTCGAAAAGGTACAGGGCAGACCGCTCGCCTCGCTCGGCAGCGGCAACGGCATACTGGGTTGCGATGGCTGACTTCCCTGCCCCGGAGGGACCCGACAAGAGCACGCTGGTTCCGTGACGCAAACCGCCCCCCAGGAGATCGTCCAACTCGCGTACGCCGCTTGAAGCCACGCCGAGAGCGAGATCCTCTTCGTGCTCGGCGGCGACCAGCCGAGGGAATACCCTGAGGCCGCCCCTCAAGATGTCGAAGTCGTGGTAGCCGCCTCGGAACTGGCTGGCACGCATCTTTTCCACTCGCAGCCTGCGTCTGTGGCTGCCGAACTCCTGTATCAGGCTATCAAGATCGATCACCGTATGGGCGACGCTCGCCAGGCCGCTGTCCCTCTCGGTCGCGTTGTCCAGCAGAAGCACGGTGCAGCTACGCCCGGCGAAGTACTGCTTCAGCGCCAGCATCTGGTGGCGGTAACGTAGCGGGTCGCTGGCGAGGAGCCGGAGCTCAGAGAGTGAGTCTATTACCACCCTTGAGGGCTTCTCCTTCTCCACAGGCTCCAAAGCCGCTCCTATCGTCTCAGTCAGCTCTATCTCGGAGGGATGGAAGATCGTGTACTGCTCCGCCGGCTTGAGGCTCTCTTCACCGGGCACGATCTCGTGGATTGTGACGCCATCAAGGTCCCATCCGTGGGAACGTCCGATCTCCATGACCTCCTCACTGGTCTCGGAGAGAGCCACAAGGAGGACGTGTTCGCCCCTCCGGGCCCCTTCGATGAGGAACTGAAGACCGAGGGTCGTCTTGCCTGTGCCTGGAGCCCCTACCACGAGATGGAGGCGGTTTTTCGGCAACCCGCCGGAGAGGACGTCGTCCAGCCCGGGAATACCCGTGCGTACCCTGCCAACAGAGGGTTCCGAAGCGGTGTGCTCGAGCGTCATTACGTTGCTCCCAAGCTGATGGTGAATATAGCGATAAGGGATGCGGGCTGTCGCTGAATCGAGCAGGCGTTCTTCCTGCACAACGGCCAACAAACGCGGCGGTGTCCCGGCGGAGAGGTGGGAGAGCCTCCCTGACTGTCCCTACCGCGGTTGATACGGGCTCCCAGACTCCTGGCGGCCGCTACCTGTAAATGAGCGTGCAATAACTGTTCCATTTCTTCCACCCCGACCGTGAGAAATCGACCGTGCTGGAGTCGCCAGGATTGAGGGTGGCGTTAGAGGGACCACCATCGGCGATCTGAGGGCCTCATCCGTATCAGAGTTGGCCGGCTCCGGCGGCGGTAGCGGAGCCTTCAACCGCATTGTTGCT
>JAJYKO010001115.1 GCA_021788565.1 Chloroflexota bacterium | reverse complement strand
CAAGGACAACCTCGATTTCGCCATCGACGACCTGGAGGAGACCACCGGTGTCAGAGTGGAGACCCCCATCAATAAGAAAGGGGCCGAGGTGCTGCTGGTGGTTCCATCAGCGGACTACTTTGGGAGTCCTCACTACTACACCTTCCTGGGCTACCTGGCGATTCTCCACGAGGTCGGCCTGGACTACACCTTCAGCGCTTTCGCAGGCGAGGGCGGAAACTTCGGACTCTTCACCTCCCATGAAATGATGAAGCGGCTAAACGCCAAGATTTACTCGGAGGCTAAGCGGCTCAAGGTGAAGTGGATTCTGGGCGGGGAGTGCGGCCACATGTGGCGGGTGGTGCACCAGTACATGGCAACCCACAACCAGCCGGCGGATTTTCTGGAGGAGCCGGTTTCTCCTATCACCGGCACCAGGTTTGAGAATGCCAGGGGCACCAAGATGGTGCACATTGCCGAATTTACTGCCGACCTCATCAGGAACGGCAAGCTCAAGCTGGATCCGAGCCGCAACGATAGATGGAAGGTGACCTATCACGACTCCTGCAATATCGCTCGTGCCATGGGGCTGCTCGAGGAGCCGCGTTACATCCTGAAGAGCTGCTGCAACCAATTCTACGAGATGCCTGAGAACACCATCCGAGAGAAGTCCTTCTGCTGTGGCAGCGGATCAGGACTGGGCACCGAGGAGAATCTGGAGATGCGGCTCAGGGGAGGGCTCCCCAGGGCGAACGCGGTGAAGTACGTCCACGAGAAGCATGGGGTTAACCTTCTGACCTGCATGTGTGCGATTGACAAGGCAACGCTCCCGACCCTGCTGGAGTACTGGGTACCGGGGGTCGAGGTGGCCGGCGTTCACGAGCTGCTCGGGAATGCGCTGGTGATGACGGGCGAGAAGCCGAGAACGGTCGACCTGCGCTCGGAGCCCCTGCCCAACGTCAGGGAGGAGGTTGAGGCCAATGTATGACGGCCGCAAGATCATTCCGGGGTTGATCCTCTTCCTGGCGGTTCTCGTGTCTCCCTTCCTGTACACGGCGAGCACCGGGCAGGCCGCGGCCAAGCCAGATCTCGAGAAGCCGGCCCAGGAGAAGGCGTGCGTCGAGCCCACCGACTGGATGAAAGCGAACCACATGCAGCTACTCATCCAGTGGCGGGACGACATGGTGCGCAATGGCGACACAACCTACGTCGCCAGTGATGGCAAGAAGTATGACATCAGCCTCACCGGGACTTGCCTGAAGTGCCATTCCAAGGAGAAGTTCTGCGATCGCTGTCACAGCTATGCGGGCGTACAGCCGAACTGCTGGAGTTGCCACACCGCCCCCAAGGAGTCCTAGGGCATGAGAACCGACAGAAGAGGATTTCTGAAGATCGCGGGCGTCGCGGCCATTGGCCTTGGCCTCAAGCCAACAATTGAGCAGTTGCGTGGCGCCGGGCTGGTGGAGGCATCGCCAGAGATGCTGGCTCAGGGCGCCAGCGAGGGGATCCGCTGGGCCATGGCGGTGGACCTTGCCAAATGCTGGGAGACCCCCGGCTGCACCGCGTGCATAGTTGCCTGTGATGAGGCCCACAATATCCCCCAGTTCGACGATCCCAAGAAGGAGATCAAGTGGATTTGGGAGGAGCCTTACGGCAAGGTGTTCCCCGAGCAGGATCCCCGCTTGGCTGCGTCTGGTGCGGGCAGCAGCCCTGCCAACCTGGCGAGCTTGCCGGCCCTTCTCCTCTGCAACCACTGCGATAACCCTCCCTGCGTCAGGGTCTGCCCAACAAAGGCTACGTGGCAAAGACCGGACGGGATAATTATGATGGACGATCACCGCTGTATCGGCTGCAGATACTGCATGGTGGCATGTCCTTACGGATCAAGGAGCTTCAACTTCGCGGACCCGCGCACCGGGTTGGACATGAATAAAGTCAACCCGGACTTTCCGACCCGAACTCGCGGAGTCGTGGAGAAGTGCACCCTGTGCGCGGAGAGGATCGACGTCGGCAAGATACCGGCGTGTGTGGAAGCATGCCCACAGAAGGCTCTCGTGTTTGGTAACATCAACGACCCGAGCTCGCAGGTTCGAAAGCTCGTCGAGAGCCGGTACACCATGGTGCGGAGGCCGGAACTGGGGACGAAGCCGCAGATATACTACATCGTGTCGTGAGCTGGCGTTCCGACACATCGATCTTGTCCTGTAGGGGCCGGCGGCCCTGCCGGCCCGCGCGGGCGGGTACAGCGCCCCGCCCCTACCGGGCAACATCACGTGTCACATCATTAGAGTAGCTACTACCGGAATTCGCTCGAGGTAGAGATGCTGGAAAAAGCGCTTAGGGGAAGCCGCGAATACTGGGGATGGGTTCTGTTACTCCTCGTCGTGATGGCCGCTGGCCTTGGCGACTATCTCTGGCAGTCCGCGACGGGATCCGACGCCACGGGATTGAGCCGAGACGTCGTGTGGGGGTTCTTCATTGGCAACTACACCTTCATGGTAGGGGTAGCGGCTTCGGCCGTGATGGTGGTTTTGCCGTACTATCTCCATAATCAGAAGGATTTCGGTAAGCTCACCGCCCTGGGAGAGTTTCTGGCCGTCGCGGCAATCGCCACGACGCTGCTCTTCATTATGGCGGATCTTGGGCAGCCTGGTAGG
>JAJYKO010001114.1 GCA_021788565.1 Chloroflexota bacterium | reverse complement strand
TTGATGGGGGAGCGCGATGTGTCGGGCCTGCCGGTGCTGCAGGGAGGGGGGCGAGACGCGCGGCCAGTGGGCCTGATCAGCCGGCGCGACATCGAGCGGACCTACACCAGAACGGCGAGAGAGTTGCTGGGCAAGAACACGTCCGGCACTGCGGCCGAATCGGTGACGGACAGGTCTACTAGCCCTGAGCAACCAGCCGTCGTCCAGTTCGATTGAGTTTGGTGCCGCGTCAACCGCCAGTACTCTTCTCGTGCCTCGGCCTCCAGGGAATGATCCTCTTTCCTCCCCGCGGAGCGGCGTCGGGTGGCGGTCTATCTCTTGCACAAGCTACTCCGGCCGAAGCTGCAAAGGCGGTTCATCCGCTGCTCGCTGGAGGGTATCGCCTCATGCGACCGCTGGATCTCGCAAAGTGGGTCTTACGGTGACTCGTCAATGAGCGAGCGGTCTCTACGTTGGGCATCAGCTTGGGGATCACCGTATCGAGACGGCGGCCCTGCCGCGAGAAGAATTCCGTGAAAGAAGAGATTTCTGGCCTCGCGAAGAGGGTGTGGAACAGGGTTTCGCCCGGATGGAGTTGGTTCGTCAACCCGAGCGAGACCCGAGTGCTGGTGGCCAGTGGCCTCGCCGTCGGCGTCGGGGCAGGGCTGGGGGCAGTGGTCTTCCGTTTCCTCATTCAAGAGTTCACCGTTTTCTTCTTCGACTTCCTTGGTCCACTCCTCTCTGCCACTGTGCTCGGCCCAGCCGGCGTCATTGTGCTTCCCGCTCTTGGCGGTCTCATCTTCGGGCCGATGATCTATTTCTTCGCTCGTGAGGCTAAGGGGCACGGCGTGCCCGAAGTGATGCTGGCGGTTGCTCAGAAGGGGGGCGGATCCGACCCCAGGTGGCGGTGATAAAGTCCCTGGCCTCGGCGATCAACATCGGGTCCGGCGGATCGGTTGGAAGAGAAGGACCCATCGTTCAGATTGGGTCGACCATCGGGTCGACCCTCGGCCAGGCCTTCCACATGTCCGACGACCGAGTTCGGACCCTGGTTGCCTGTGGGGCCGCAGGAGGGATCTCCGCGACCTTCAATGCCCCGATCGCGGGCGTCTTCTTTGCGCTGGAGATCATTCTTGGGGAGTTCACGACTCGGGCGTTCGGCGTGGTCGTGATTTCCAGCGTGACGGCTGATTATATCGGCCGTAGCTTCTTCGGCAACGTTCCCTCGTTTCCAGTGCCTCCCTACGAACTGGTGAGCCCCTACGAGTTTGGATTGTACGCGGGCCTTGGCGTGCTGGCGGCACTCGCGGGAGTCGCTTTCACCAGAACCCTGTACTGGTTCGAGGATCTGTTCGACGGCATCCATATGCCCGAGTACCTGAAGCCGATTCCGGGCGGGCTCCTCCTTGGCACGATGGGTCTCTTCCTGCCTCAGATCTTCGGGGTAGGCTATCCAGCCATGGGGCAGGCCCTGGACGGCAACTACGGCCTCGGCTTGCTCCTCATCCTCGTGGTGGCCAAAATCCTCGCGGTGTCCCTGACCATTGGCTCAGGGGGCTCCGGAGGCGTGTTCGCACCGTCCTTGTTCATTGGGGCCATGTTGGGTACGGCTTTCGGAACCGGAGTTCACGCAGCGATGCCTGGATTGACCGCACCAGCAGGAGCTTACGGACTTGTGGGGATGGGCGCCGTCTTCGCTGGAGCGGCCCGAGCCCCGATCACCTCGGTCATCATTCTCTTCGAGTTGACCGGTGACTACCGAATCATCCTCCCTCTCATGCTCGCCGTGGTGATTGCCACCCAGATTTCGGATGCTCTGAGTCGGGACACCATCTACACGCTCAAGTTACGGCGGCGGGGAATAGACCTGCGGGCGGGCAAAGAGGTGAACACGATGGTCTCTATAGAGGTTGCCCAGGCTATGAGGACCCAAATTGCGCAGGCGCACCCTTCAACTACGGCGGCGGAGGCGGGAGAGATGCTGGAGGAGTCCAAGGAGCGGGCGTTGCTCGTGGTGGACGAGGAGGGCAATCTGGACGGCATCGTCACGATACGAGACGTGGAGCGTGCACTGTTGGACAACAAGCCGGGCGCGACCCTGGCAGAGGTGGCCAGCCGGCCGGTGCAAACCGCCTTTTCAGACGAATTGCTGAGTGAGGCAACCCGCAGGATGGGGGTGCAGGACCTGGCGCAGCTTCCGGTTGTGGCGCGATCCAATCCACGCGTCCCTATCGGCATCCTTCGTCGCGTCGACGTCATTCGCGCATACAGCAAATCGATGATCGGCCGAATCGAGACGCAGCGGCAACGTCCGGTTATGCCGCAGGAGCTACGCGGCACCAGGTTCGTGGAGGTCAAGGTCGAGTCCGGCACCGTGCTGGATGGCCGCAGGCTATCCGAGTTGGAGTTGCCTCGCGATACACTGATCGTGGCCATCGAGCGAGGGCAACAGACCGTCATCCCCAGCGGAAGCACGCGACTGGAGGGTGGTGATCGCGTGCTGATCCACGTTAGAGATGACGCGGTGGCCGAACTGCTCGAGCGGCTGGCGGCAACACCCAGCAACGCCGGCAGCGACAAAGGGGGAGGGCAGGCGGCTTAAGATGCCGCGGGCATGTCCTCCATCTGGAGTTCAGTCGTGATGTCTATGCAGCCGCC
>JAJYKO010001113.1 GCA_021788565.1 Chloroflexota bacterium | reverse complement strand
GCGGGCGAAGCGTCTGGGAGGGCGAGCCTCCTGGCGAGCCGCCACGTCGCGCAGGACTATCACTGCCACAACGCGCCGCCGTTCCAAGGGGCACATTGGTTAGCCATCACGTGGCGGCTCAGCGGGAGCTTCGCCCTCCCGTCCACGAGCGCGACTCCCGCCCCAGGTACGGAACTCGCAGTGAGTGTTGGCTCGGTACAGGCCGAGCGCACTCCGCTTCCTTACAGAAAGGCGGCCCAACATGTCCAACCGACTGGCCAACGAAACGAGCCCCTACCTGCGACAGCACGCGGAGAACCCCGTCGATTGGTACCCCTGGGGCGACGAGGCGTTCCGGAAGGCTCTGGCCGGGGACAAGCCGGTCTTCCTTAGCATCGGCTACTCAGCCTGCCACTGGTGCCACGTCATGGCTCACGAATCCTTCGAGGATCCACAGGTGGCGGCCATCCTCAATGAGGACTTCGTCAGCATCAAGGTGGACCGGGAGGAGAGGCCGGACCTGGACCAGATCTACATGACCGCGGTGCAGGCTATGACGGGGCAGGGCGGCTGGCCGATGTCGGTTTTCCTCACCCCAGATGGCGAGCCCTTCTACGGAGGCACCTACTTCCCGCCCACAGCCCGTGGGGGAATGCCGTCGTTCACCGAGCTACTGCACGCGGTGACGGAGGCCTGGCAGAATCGCCGCGATCAACTGCTGGCCAGCGGCCAGCAGGTCGTCGCCCTCATCGCTCAGCAGCAGGACATCGAGCAGGAAGCAGGCGAGGAGCTGCTGAAGCCGGAGACCCTGGACGCCGCCATCCAGGAACTGGAGCGCGACTTCGACCAGCGGCACGCGGGCTGGGGAGCCGGCCCCAAATTCCCGCAGGCCATGGTGCTGGAGTCACTGCTGAGTCACCACCACCGAACCGGAGAGCCCCGCGCCCTTCAGATGGTCACGGAGACCCTGGAGGCGATGGCCCGCGGCGGCATCTACGACCAGGTGGGCGGTGGCTTCCACCGCTATTCGGTGGATGGCCGCTGGCTCGTGCCCCATTTCGAGAAGATGCTGTACGACAACGCCCAGCTCGCGCGGGTCTACCTCCACGCCTGGCAGGTGACGGGGAACGCCCTCTTCCGGGCAGTATGTGAGGAAACCCTCGACTTCGTGCTGAGGGAGATGACGGATCCAGCCGGCGGCTTCTACTCGGCGCTCGATGCCGATAGCGAGGGCGAGGAGGGCAAGTTCTACCTCTGGACGGCCGGCGAGATCCGGAACGTCCTGAGCGACGAGGCGTCGGCCTTCACGCAGGCTTACGGCGTGACGGAGCGCGGCAACTTCGAGGGTAAGACCATCCTCACGTTCTCCGGAACTCTCGAAGAACGAGAGGCCCTGGCGCGGGCGCGACGCAAGCTACTGGAAGTCCGCGATCATCGAGCTCGCCCAGGTAGGGACGAGAAGGTGCTCACCTCGTGGAACGGGCTCATGTTGGCGGCCTTCGCGGAGGCGGGGCAGGCGCTGGGCCGGCGGGACTATCTCGCGGCCGCCGAGGGCAACGCCGGATTCCTGCTGCACGCCCTTCGCACACCCGAAGGGCGGCTCCTTCACAGCTGGAGGTCAGGGGACGCCAGGGTCAATGGCTACCTGTCCGACCACACTCACCTCATCGAGGGGCTGCTGCAGCTGTACCGGTCTGGCTTCGATCCCAGATGGTACGTGGCGGCAAAGGAGCTCGCGGAGGCCGTCCTCGCGCACTTCAGCGCTCCGGATGGTTTCTTCTTCGACACGAGCGACGACCACGAGACCCTCGTCGTACGCCCCAGGGAGCTGCAGGACAACGCGGTGCCGTCCGGCAACGGGATGGCCGCCACGGTTCTGCAGCGACTGGCGGGATTGGCGGTACAGACGCACTACATGGAGCAAGCGCAGACAAGCCTCGGCCAGATAGAGACCCTTATGGGCCGGCATCCCCTGGCCTTCGGGCAGTGGCTGATTGCCCTGGAGCACGCCCTCTCGAACCCCCGCGATATCGCCATCGTGGGCGAGCCCGGAGCCGAAGATACGCGGGTATTGCTGGAGGAGTGCGCAGCCGGGTATCACCCGGAAAGAACCGTCGCCCTCGGCAAACCAGACGAGAATGGTGTAGTGGAACTGCTGCAGGGACGGGGAACGATCGACGGCCGCGCGACCGCTTACGTCTGCGCGGACTACACCTGCCTGCCTCCGGTAACCGAGGTCTCAGAGCTGAAGACGGCGCTCGCTTGAGGCGAAATCACACAGGATCCGAGGAGCCGGGGCGCAAGCCGGAGGTCCTCGCCATCGAACTGCGCCCCAGATCCTCGGGCTGATGCGAATCTACACTACGCCCTGGCCTCTGCCGGATGCCTGTCCGCCCACCGGGGAAATCGTGGGCGTCAGGATCTTCGTGGAGAGGTTGCGCACGTACTGCTCAAACCGATCCAGAATACGCTTCGCCTCCTCGCTCTCCAATGCCTTCATCAGGTCTTCGTTGGAGTCGAAGTCCAGCTCCAGGACCCAATCAGGGCCGCTCCCGACGAGCGTCGAGTAGGCCCGCATCCCCTGGAAGCCGGGTTGATTCTGGAAGTGCTGCATGCCCGTGCCGTGAAGCCAGCTGTTGTGATCCGACTCTTTGCCGT